>JAJZLV010000127.1 GCA_021803215.1 Actinomycetes bacterium
CGAGGAGGCCTACCGCTGTCTCGGGGTCGGCCCGGAGGACCCCGAGACCGAGCTCCTCGTCACCGCTCACGCCCTTCCGCTTCGGGTGATCGAGGCGGGCGACGGCTACGACCGCCGCCTCGAGGAGACGGCCCGCCTCGTCGCCTCGATGACCGGGGCGGCTTCCTACCGGGTCTGTTGGCAGAGCGCGGGCCGCACCCCGGAGCCCTGGATAGGCCCGGACATCTTGCAGGTGCTCCGCGGCCTGCGGGCGGAGGGGATGAGAAGAGCGGTCGTCTGCCCGGCCGGTTTCACCTCCGATCACCTCGAGGTCAACTACGACATCGACATCGACGCCCGGCGGGTGGCGAGAGAGAGCGGCATAGAGCTGGTGCGCACCGCCTCTCTCAACGACGACCGCCGTCTCTGCGCCGCCCTTGCCCGGCTGGTCGTGGGCGCCGGAGCGGAGCTTCGTGGCTGAGGGCGGGAGGACCTACGCCGTCGTCGGGGGCGGGGTTGCCGGCCTGGCGGCGGCCCGACTGCTGGCCGGCCTTCAGCCGGTCTCGGAGGCCTCTCGGGCCGCCGGAGGCGCCCGGGTGGTGCTCATCGAGCAGTCCCGCCGCCTCGGGGGGAAGGTTGCCTCCGGCGAGCTCGCCGGCAGCCCGGTCGAGCTCGGCCCGGACCAGTTCCTCCGCCGCGACCCGTCGGCCGAACGCCTCTGCCGCCAGCTCGGCCTCGGCGACAGGCTGGTGGCTCCGGCAGGCGGGACGGCCGGGCTCTTGGCCAAAGGAGAGCTCCGGCCGCTTCCCACCGGGCTCGTCCTCGGGGTGCCCACCGATCTCGCGGCCCTCGCGAAGAGCGGCATCGTCTCGCAAGAGGCTCTGGCGGCCGCTCGCTCCGCCGCGACCCGCCGACGGCCATTTTCTCCCGGCGAGCTCGGCCTCGAGGGTGACCCGGAGACAAAGGAGCTCTCGGCCGGTGAGATCCTTCGCCCCGAGCTCGGCGACGAGGTGGTCGACTACCTGGTCGACCCGCTGCTCGGTGGGATCAACGCCGGCCGCGTCGACTCGCTCTCGCTCTCGGTCACCGCCCCCGGGATAGCAAAGGCCCTCCTCGGGAGAAAGGACGTGATCCCGGCGCTTCGCTCGATCCCGAGCGCCCCCCGACCGGAGGGACCGAGCTTTCTCGGGCTCGAGGGCGGGCTCGGCGCCCTGCCGGCCGCCGTCGCCAGGGAGCTCGGCGCGGCGGCGGTCGAGCTCTGGCTCGAGACGAGGGCCTGCGGGCTGAGCAAGAGCCCGGGCGGCTACGAGCTCGAGACCGAGGGGAGAAGCCTTCATTGCGACGGGGTCGTCCTCGCCACTCCGGGCGGCGCGACCGGCTCACTGCTCTCCGGGCTCGCGCCGCGGGCGGCCGAGCTCTGCTCCTCCATCGCCTATGGCGGCGTCAGCCTCGTCACCTTCGCCTTCGAGGCAGGCTCGATCGCCCTCCCGGCCGGATGGACCGGCTTTCTCGTCCCGGCGCGGGAGCGAAAGCTCATGACGGCAGCCACCTTCTCGAGCCGGAAGTGGCCCTGGATGAGCCGGGCCGGCCTCGAGCTCGTCAGGGTCTCTTCCGGGCGCTTCGGGGACACCCGGGCAGGCGACCTCGACGACGACGAGCTCGCAGCCCGGCTGCTCGCCGAGCTGTCGGAGCTGGTCGGCACCACCGCGCCCGCAGTTGACCGGCTCGTCAAGCGCTGGCCGGCCTCCTTCCCCCAGTACCGCCCGGGGCACCGGGCCCTCATAGGAGAGATCCGCTCGCTCCTCCCGGCCGGCCTGGCGCTCGCCGGGGCCGCCCTCGGAGGGATCGGCGTCCCGGCCTGCATCTCGAGCGGCGAAGCGGCCGCCGAGCAGGTGCTGGCACCCCCGAGAGCCGCGTGAGACGGCCGTCGTCGAAGCTCTCGGGCGCCGCAGCCGCTCTTGTCGGCGGCGCCCTCGTCGGGCTCTCCCTGCCGCCGATCGGAGCCTGGCCGGTGGGCGTGGCCGGGCTCGGCCTCGTGCTCGCCTCCTTCGCCCAGCCCTGGAAGAGGCGCCTCCTCGCCGGCTTCCTGGCGGGCCTCGGGCAGTTCTCGATCGGCCTCGCCTGGGCGATCCAGTTCAACGACGCTGGCTACGTCGCCCTCGTCATCTTGGAGAGCGGGCTTCTGGCCCTCGCCGCCCTGCTGGTGCCACGACGGGGACCGCTCTTCCTCCCGGCCGGCGCCAGCCTCCTCGCCCTTTTCGAGTGGGCGCGGGACTCCTGGCCCTTCGGGGGCCTGCCGCTCGGCTCGGCCGCCCTCGGCCAGACGGGGGGCCCCTTCCAGTTCGCCGCCCGGCTCGGGGGTCCGATCCTCGTCGTCTTCGCGGCTGCTCTCGCAGGCGGTGGCATCGTCCGCCTGCTGCTGCTCGCCGGCAGCCGGCGCGGAGGAGGGAGCTATCAGGCCTTGGCCTGCCTGGTGGGGGCGGCGGCCCTGGCAGGAGCCGGCGGTGTCGCCGCGAGCGGCGTGCCGGCCGGCGCCAGGCGGCTCTCGGTCGCCCTCGTGCAGGGCGGCGGTCGCCGCGGCCTGACGGCTCTCCAGGTGCCACCCTCCCTCGTCTTCGACGCCGCCGTGAGAGAGACCACCAAGGTCTCGGGCCACCCCTCGCTCATCCTCTGGCCGGAAGACGTCGTGGGCCTCGGCGCCGAGCCCTTCAAGGGCTCGCGGGCCGAGGCGGTCCTCGAGGCGATCGCCCAGCGGCACAGGGCGACCCTCGTGGCCGGGGTGACCTACGACGTGGGCCGGACCCGCTTTCGAAACGAGGTGGTGGCGATCTCGCCGGCCGGGCGCCTGGTCGCCACCTTCGAGAAGGTCCACCGGGTCCCCTTCGGAGAGTACGTACCGCTCCGGGGCCTGTTCAAGCACCTCGCGAACCTGAAGGCCGTGCCCCGTGACGCCATCCCCGGGCACGGAAGCGGGCTCATCCGGACCCCGGCCGGCAATTTCGCCGTCCTCGTCTCCTACGAGGTCTTCTTCGCCAACCGGGGCCGCTCGGGGGTGCGGGCAGGGGGCCGGGTCATCCTCGTGCCCACCAACACCTCGTCGTACTCGAACGACCAGGCACCCTCCCAGGAGATAGCGGCCTCCCGCCTGCAGGCGCTCGAGGAAGACCGCTACCTGCTCCAGGTGGCGCCGACGGGCTACAGCGCCGTCGTATCGCCCTCGGGCGTCGTATCGCATCGAAGCCGCCTCTCGCGCCCGGACGTCATCGAGACGAGCGTCCCGATGCTGAGCGCCACCACCCCATATGCCGATCTCGGCGAACTGCCGACGCTCCTCGGCGCCGGGGCGGTCGCCGCCCTCGGCTGGCTGCTCGCCTTCGGGCGGAGGGACGACGAGCTCTAGCTAGTGGCTCCCGGCCGCCAGCTCGCCGCCGCCCGAGGGCTGCGGGCTGTCGGCCCGACGCGACTCGAGCGGTACCGGCTCCAGCTGGCCGCCGGCCACATCGAGGGGAGGAGAGGCCCTGGTCGCCTCGCCGAAGAGGAAACGGTTGAACACGAGGTAGCGGCCGATCCAGATGAGGCCGTAGGTGAACAGGTTGGCGAACTGCACCAGCAGCACCTCGACCGTCTTCGAGCTCGAGATCCGGTCGGCGTTGTGGGCCGCCAGGCCGACCGCCACGGTCGAAAGGACGAGGCCGACGAAGGAGATGATCCAAAAAGGAGCGATCTCCTTCCAGGGATGGGACTTGCCCCTCTTCCCCCAGGTCCAGGTGCGGTTGAGCCAGTAGGCGGGGACCGTCGCCACTGCCGTCGCGATGACGTTGCACTCCATCGCCGTCGCGAGGTCGATGACGTGGTAGGTGACGAACAGGACGCTCTGGGTGATGACAGTCGAGACGACCGAGACCGCGGCGTACTTCCACAGCCGCTTCCAGTGGGCGCTTTCTCGAGCCGCGCGCAGACGCTCGGTCAGCGCAGCCATGCGCCCAGTCTATCGTCTCTGCCGTGACCGAAGCCCTCGACGACCTGCTCGCGCTCCTCGACATCGAGCCGATCGAGGTCAACATCTTCCGGGGCGCCAACACCGACGAGGATCGCCAGCGGGTCTTCGGCGGCCAGGTGGCCGCCCAGGCCCTCGTGGCGGCCGGCCGGACCGTCGAACGGGGACGGGTCCATTCTCTCCATTCCTACTTCCTGCGGCCGGGGGATCCGAGCCTACCGATCCTCTACGAGGTCGACCGGATCCGTGACGGCCGCTCTTTCATCACCCGGCGGGTGGTGGCGATCCAGCACGGCCGGGCCATCTTCAACCTGCAGTGCTCCTTCCACATCGAAGAAGAGGGGCTCACGCACCAGTTCCCGATGCCCGACGTCCCGGCACCCGAATCCCTCCCGACCGTCGAGGAACGGCTCGAGCCCTACAGGGACCAGATGGAGGGATGGTTCTTCGACCGGCCCCGTCCGATCGACCAGCGTTTCATCGGCGAGCTGCCCTGGCTGCGCAAGGGGGCGGCCGAGGAGCGCCACCAGCGCCTCTGGCTGCGCACGGACGGCAAGATGCCGGACGACCCTCTCATGCACTCGGCCGTCATGGCCTACGCCTCCGACATGACCCTTTACAACTCCATCCTGGCCCCGCACCAGATCCGCTGGGAGGACGAGCACTTCATGGGGGCCAGCCTCGACCACTGCATGTGGTTCCACCGGCCCTTCCGGACCGACGAGTGGCTCCTTTTCGACCAGGACTCCCCCACCGCCTTCGGAGCCAGAGGAGTAGCCCGCGGGCTGCTGTACACCGAGTGCGGCGAGCTCGCCATGTCTTTCGTGCAAGAAGGGCTCATCCGCATCCGGAGCAGCGAGCGCGGGGAGGGTTGATGGCCGGCGAGATCGTCTTCGCCGTCTTCGTCGTCGCCATGTTGGTGCTGGCGGTGCTGGTCACCCGCTTTGCCATGCGGCTCGGCCGCAAGGAGAGGGCCGCCGCCAGAGGCCAACGGGACGGCGGGAGCCCGCCCCGCTAAGGCCTGCCCCGTAACGCAGGTACGGACGTATCGGTCCAGAGGTCTGTGCCCGTGCCCGCTAATCTCCCTGCCGTCTCTATCCGCCCTCGGGTGCTTCGTGAGTCTTGGCCACCCATCCGATCCATCTACAGCCAGAGTCGACTACGAGCTGTCGAGACAAGCTCTTTGCATCCCAGGGCTGAAAGAAGCCCTGTCCGAGTCAAACGCATCCCCTGAACGGCACCACTCGAGGCGTCGCGACGGGAGGGCGTCAGCCTCCCGGAGGGTCCGGGAAGCTTCTGCTCGACGAAGTGCCGTGCGGGACACCTATGCAACACCGGATGAGACGGCAGGTGGGCCGCAGGGCCTCCTGCCGACCAAGCCTGGAACGCATGCGTGTCGAGCCGGACTGTCCCGTGCTGCCGATGAAGTATCGGCATTACGGGGCAGGTCTTAGACGATTCCGCCCCGGCGGCTCTCCCGGATGACCCCGAGAACGGCGCCGCCGGCCACGACGAATCCGACTATGGCCGACCAGAAGCCGAAGACGAGCGAGAGGCCGACTGAGGCGGCGGCGATCCCGAGGACGAACGGCCAGATCGAGGAGGAGGGAAAGGCACCGACGACGCCGGCTCCCTCCGCCCGCTCGGCGTGCGGATCGTCCTCCGGCCTGGGCTTCATCCGCCGGGACCACCAGTAGTAGTAGCCGCCGGGCAGCAAGCCGAGCAGGAAGGCGCCGGTCAGCATGGCCGTGCCGGAGGTCTCGTTGCTCCAGAACCAGTAGACGAGGGCCACGACGCCGAAGAAGCACCCGATGGCGAGGAGCACCATCCCTTCTGCCTTCATTCCCAGCCTCCGCTCTCGCCGTCGTCGCCCGGACTCTCGGCCTCAGCGCCGGTGTGGGCGGCCGTCCCGCCGAAGCCCGAACGGGGATCGCTGGCGGCGGACCGGCCGGCTTGGGCGCCCACGAGGTCCCGCCCCCCGGGGCGAGGGCGGTGCTCGTAGAGCGTCGTGTGGTCGGGGTGGTTGTGGTCCCAGACCGGCCGCTCGGAGCGGATCGGCGGAATCCAGTAGAAGTTGTGATGCGGCGGCGGGGAGGAGGTGGCCCATTCGAGGGTGTGGGCGTCCCAGGGGTTGTCGCCGGCCGGCACGGGCCGGCGCCAGGCCTCGAGGAAGTTGACGCACATCACGAAGACCGACAGGAAGAGCATGTAGGCACCGACAGTCGAGATCCGGTTGAGGATCGTCCAATTGTTGTGCGGCAGGTACTCGGCGATGCGCCGCGGCATGCCCTCCTCACCGAGGAGGTACTGGGGCATGAAGGTAACCCAGAAGCCGACGAACATCAGCCAGAAGCTGATCTTGCCGAGGGTGTCGTTCAGCATCCGCCCGGTGTACTTCGGATACCAGTAGGTGAGACCAGAGAAGCCTCCGAAGACGACCGTCCCGAAGAGCACCTCGTGGAAGTGGGCCACGACGAAGTAGGTGTCGTGCATGGCGAAATCCACCGGAGGCGAGGCGAGGAAGATGCCCGTCACACCGCCGAACAGAAAGACCACGAGGAACCCGACGGCAAAGAGCATCGGGGTGTTGAAGGTGATGGACCCTCGCCACATCGTGCCTATCCAGTTGAAGAACTTGATGCCGGTCGGCACGGCGATCAGGTAGGACATGATCGAGAAGAAAGGCAGCAGCACGGTCCCGGTCGTGAACATGTGGTGGGCCCAGACGCTCGTCGACAGAGCTGCGATCGAGATGGTGGCAAAGATCATGCCCTTGTAGCCGAAGACCGGCTTGCGGGAGAAGACCGCCAGCACATCGGTCACCACCCCGAAGTAGGGCAAGGCGAGGATGTAGACCTCCGGATGGCCGAAGAACCAGAAGAGGTTCTGCCACAGGACGGGCACACCTCCGCCCGCCACCGAAAAGATATGGGTGCCTATGTTCCGGTCGCACCAGAGCATGACGAGGGCAGCCGTCAGCACCGGGAAGGCGATCAGGATGAGGATGCCCGTGACGAGCATGTTCCAGGTGAATATCGGCATCCGGAACATGGTGAGGCCCGGGGCGCGCAGATAGAAGATGGTGGCGCAGAGGTTGACGCCCGTGAAGATGGCGGAAAAGCCCGTCAAGACGAGCGCCACTATCCACATGTTCGGCCCGGCCCCGGGTGTGTTGATCGAGTTGGAGAGGGGGGCGTAGGCCACCCAGCCGAAGTCGGCCGCCCCCGAGGTCGTGAGGAAGCCGAGCAGCATGATGGTGCCGCCGCTCAGGTAGAGCCAGTAGGAGAGGGCATTGAGCCGCGGGAAGGCCATGTCCGGCGCGCCGATCTGGAGCGGGACGATGAAATTCGCCAGGCCTCCGAAGGCGAACGGGCCGGCGAAGAGGTAGAGCATGACGCTGCCGTGCATCGTGAAGAGCTCGTTGTAGACGTGCTGGCTGACGATGTTGTTGTCGGGAGCGGCGAGCTGGGTGCGGATGACGATCGCCATCGCGCCGGCGATCAGGAAGAAGATGAAGGCGGTGATCGTGTAGCTCTTGCCGATCACCTTGTGGTCGGTCGAGGTGAGCCACTTGAGCAGACCGCTCGGCCCGTGCTCGCTCTCGGGCGGGCCGAGCAGGTCTTCGGTGCGAGCTGCCAGGGTCGTCATAGCTGGGTGAGGGGATAGTGCTTGGGAATCTGGTTCAAGTGGTGCTCCTGATAGCTCAGCCAGTGGTGGTACTGAGTCGGCGTCACGACCCGCACGCTGAAGAGCATCTCGGAGTGGTAAAGGCCACAGTACTCAGTGCACTGCCCCGGGTACACGCCTGTCTTCGTAGGGGTGAACTCGAAGACGTTGCGCACCCCCGGCTGGGCGAAGCGGCCGAAGTTGAAGGCGTGCACGTAGAACTCGTGCACGACGTCGTCAGAGCGGAGCACGATCTTGGTCGGCTGGTGCTCCGGGATTACGAGCTGGGGGTAGACGCTGGCCGTGTAACCCCTCTTGGCCGGGAGGGCCCGGACGGCCCCCTGGGTCTGGAGCGTGACGCCCTTCGAGTTCTCGTAGTGGAAGATCCATCCCCACTGGTAGGCGGTGACGTCGACGGTGACGGCCGGGTGGCTCGTGACCGCGTCCACCTCGTTCTCGGTGATCACCGTGAAGACGAAGATCACGATGACGATGACGAGGGGGATCACCGTGTAGGTGATCTCGAGGGGAATGTGCTCCTGGAACTGCTTGGGGATGATGCTGCGCCCCTTGCGGCGGTAGGCGAAGACGCACCAGCCGATGAGGGCCCAGACGATGACGGCCACGATGAGGCCTGTGATGAACATCCCCGAGTACAGCTTGGCGATGTCCTGGCCCTGGACGTCGGTCCCGTGGGAGGCGCCGAAGGTGGGTGAGTTGCAGCCGGCGAGGACGAGACCGGTGACAAGCACGGCCAGGCCCGCTCCGACCCGGCTCCGCCGGCCGCGGCGGCGGAGCCCGGTCGGAGCGGCAGGTCGCGCTGGGACCTGGAACTGCGGGGACTTGCGGCTCACGGGTTCCGAGATTAGCCACGGCCCGGGGAACACGGCCAAACGGCCTAGGGGTCGATCTGGCCGCCCTCGGCGGCCGCAGCCGACTGGCGGGCGGCGTGCGAGAAGATCCCCTTCGCCATGGTAGAGGTGGCCTTCTCGGCCCGGGCCGCGAAGACCGCCGCCCGGGCCCGGTGAGCCTCCCTGTCGGAGGGGGCCGCCAGCACGGCGGCCTCGGCCAGATGGCCGGCAAGGCGCAGCTCACCGGCCTCGAGCAGCTCGAGAGCCCGGTCAGCCAGTCGCCCCGGGCCGCCGGCGAGGCCGGCCAGCTCGGCCGCCAGGACTGCCTCGGGTGCCGGGAGGAGCGAGGCCGGGTTGCCGTCGTACCAGCCGCCGTAGAGGCGCCAGACGTTTCGCACCACGAACTCCGGCTCGTCGTAGACCGGCTTCAGGTAGGGCCGCTCGCTGAGGTGCTCGGGCGGGCGGACCGAGTGGACGAGGTCGTCCAGACGGGCTCCCTCGTTCATGAGGGCGAGCGACTGCGAGACAAGTGACTCGAGCAGCTCGGCCGTCTCGCTCAGCGCGAGCCGGACGCGCTCTCTGCCGGCCACCGGGAAGCCGTGACCCGGCAGGAGCAGCTCGGCCTCGAGCCCGGCCATCTCCCGGAGGGCCGCCGCCCACTCGAGTGGGTAGCGCTGGGCTTTCTGCGGGTTTCCGGCGTTCGGCGAGCACCAGATGAACAGATCGCCCGGGCACAGCACCTTCCTGGCGGGCAGGTAGGTCCAGGTGTGGTCGTCGGTCTCGCCCTTGGCGTGGTGCAGCTCGAAGCGCTCCCCGCCCACCTCGAAGGCGGTCTCGGTCGAGTAGGTCACGTCCGGGTAGCGGTACTCGGTCGGCCAGGAGAGGTGTTCGAGCCGGAACTGGCGGGCGTTTACCAGGCCGTTGTAGCCGGCGGTCAACTTGTAGCGATCGAAGCGGGCCGGCACAGCCTCGTGGGCGTAGACCCGGGGGCCCTCCCAGCCCATCTCGCTCGCCTCCTCCTCGAAGGGGCCGAGGCCGAAGACATGGTCGACATGGCCGTGAGAGAAGACCGCCGCGACGAGGCGGGAGCGGCTGTAGAGCCGCAGCGCCTCGTGGAGCCGGCGGGCGACCAGCTGGTGACCCGTGTCGACCAGGACGAGGCCCTCGTCGGTCGAGAAGGCC
Organism: Actinomycetes bacterium; assembly: GCA_021803215.1. Classification (GTDB taxonomy): domain Bacteria; phylum Actinomycetota; class Acidimicrobiia; order Acidimicrobiales; family Bog-793; genus JAJZLV01. Next base: position 9,676 of record JAJZLV010000127.1, read on the forward strand.
GAGACCCGGGCGAAGGTGACCACGTAGGCGGTGCGCTCGGCCACCTCGAAAAGACCGAGGTTGGTGCTGAGCGGGTGAAGATCGCCGATGCCGACCTCGCCTCGCCAGAGCCGGTCGGCCACTTCGAGAATGTCGTCCACCTCCGCCTCCTTGCCGAAGCGAGTCGGGACGACGCTAGCTGGGTGCTCTCAGGGCTGCCGGTGCCGGGCGAAGCGGCCGGCTGCCCGCCCCGCCCGGCGGGCGCCGGCTGACAGATCGGGGCGGGAGGTCCCGGCCCCTCGCCCGAGCCGGCGGGCGAGCGAGTCGCGACTCTCGGTGCCTTGCCCGCCGGCGGCGGTTTCATAGGCCCGCACCTCGATGGCGCCGGTGCCCGAGACGGCCTGCCGCGGCTCTCTCGTGACGATGGAGTCTCTCGCCAGGATGACGGCCACCAGCTCTGCCATGACGGTGGCGAAGACGTCGAGGCCGGCGTGGGCGGCCGTGACGATGAGGGGCGAGACGAGAAGCAGGAGAGCCAGCAGACCGTCGAAGAGGCGGTGGGCGAGACGGGGCGCCCTCCGCCTGGTGCGGCCCCGTCCGGCGGTGATGCCGACCGAGACGAGCAGGCAGGCGCCGGCCGCGTCGAGGACCAGGTAGTCGGCCCCCTTGCCGTGGATGCCGGCGACGAGCAGGCCGACCGCCAGGGCGGCGTCGACTATCAGGTGGGCCAGCCAGCCCATCTGGCTCCTCAGCTGGCGCTCGTGTCCTTCGGCGGCGTGGCCTCGGCGCTCGTCACCGAAGGCGGCACGCTCACGGCACCCGGGTTCGAGGGGGAGAGGCCCTCTGGCTTGGACTCGTTGGCGCCCTCTTCGAGGCCCTTTTTGAACTCGTGCGAGGCGCTCCCGATGCCGCGGGCAAGCTTGGGAAGCTTGCTCCCGCCGAAGAGGAGCACGATCACGGCGACGACGATGACGATGATCAGATCGGGACCGAGGATGTCTGCGGTGAGCACGCGCCCTCCCTTCTTTGCTCACACCCTAATCGAGCCGCCCGGCACCTGGGACCCCGGGGCTCAGGCCCCCTGCCAGATCGGCTCGCGCCGCTCGGCGAAGGCGGTGGCTCCCTCGATGGCGTCCCTGCTCGTGAGGACGGGCAGGGTGAGCTCGCCGTTCATCCTCCAGGCGCCGGCCTCGTCTAGGTCGCGGGCCCGGCGCATGATCTCCTTCGAAGCCCGCACGGCGAGTGGGGCGTTCTTGCAGATCGCCTCGGCCATCTCGAGGGCCGCCTCCAGCAACTGCTCTTTCGGCACGACCTTGTTCACGAGGCCGAGCTCGGCCGCCCGGGCGGCCGTGATCGGCTCGCCGGTGAGCGCCATCTCGAGGGCGATGTTGCGGGGCAGCACCTTCTCGAGGCGGATGAGACCGCCGCCGGCCGCCACGAGGCCCCTCTTGGCCTCCGGGATGCCGAAGTAGGCGTGCTCGGCCGCGATCACGAGGTCGCAGCTGAGGACTATCTCGAACCCCCCGGCCAGCGCCGGGCCGTTCGCGGCCGCGATGAGGGGCTTCTCGAAGCGGCGCGAGGCGATGCCGGCGAAGCCGTTCTTCGAAGAGAGGATGTCGCCTGCCTGGCCGCTCGCGAAGGCCTTCAGGTCCATGCCGGCACAAAAGGCGCGCTCGCCGCTGCCCGTCAGGACCACCGCCCAGACGTCGTCGTCCTCCGCCAACTCGTCGAAGGCGGCGTCGAGCGCCTTGGTCGTCGGGCCGTCGATGGCGTTTCTCGCCTGCTCGCGGTTCAGCCGCACGAGCTCGACGCGCCCGTGGCGCTCCCGGACCACCGGCGAAGCCGTCTCGCTCAGCTCGCTCATCTCTCCTCCTTGGCTAGTCCCTCGGCAGCCCTGCGATGACCGCCTCGGCCTCTCTCACGAATCGTCGCACGAGCTCGCCGGCCGGCACGAGCTCGCCGATGGCGCCCGCACCCTGGCCGGCCGGGTAGGCCTCCTTGTCGGGGTCCACCCCCTCTGTCTCCGGACCGCCCCCGAGGTGGAAGGCGTTGTCGCCCCCCGAGCGACGCAGCTGGCCCGGGAAGGGCTCGAGCTCTTCGGGGTGCTCGTCGAAGTAGCGGGTGTAGCTGTTGGCGAGCACTCGCATGGTCTTGCCCGAGTAGGCCCGGCTCACCACCGTCGAGTCCTCCCTCGAGGCGAGCAGGCGCTCTTTGTAGCCGGGCACGGCCCGGGCCTCCGGAGTGGCTATGAAGCGGGTGCCGACCCAGACTCCGACCGCCCCGAGGGCGAGGGCCGCCGCCAGGCCCCGGCCGTCGAATATGCCGCCGGCCGCCACGACCGGCACCTTCTCGCCGACGGCGTCGACGATCTGGGGCACGAGCGGGAAGGTGGCGACGGTGCCGGTGTGGCCGCCCGCCTCAGTGCCTTGGGCGACGACAAGGTCGCAGCCGGCCGCCACTGCCCGGCGGGCGTGCTCGACCTTGCCGCACATGTTGACTACCAAGACCTCCGCCTCGTGGCAGAGCGCCACCACCGAGGAGGGCACCCCGAGGCCGGCGACGAAGACGCTCGCTCCCTCTTCGACGACCATCCTCACCTGCCCCTCGAGATCGCCCGGCATGGCTGTCAACAGGTCGACGCCGAAGGGCTTGTCGGTCATCCGGCGGACGGCGCGGATCTCCTCCACCATCTGCTCCGGGCCCATCGTCGAGGCTCCGAGGCAGCCGAAGCCCCCGGCCTCGGAGACCGCCGCCACGAGCGGGGCATACGAGACGCCCCCCATGCCGGCGAGCATGACGGGGTGCTCGATCCCGAGCATCTCGGTCAGCCTGGTGCGCATGGGGCAGCCGTCCTCTCCGAGCCTGGCAGGGCGCCAGCAACCCTCGCACTCTAGGTGGAGAGGGGCTCTCCCTGCCCCGGCGACGGCGGCCGGTCCTCGGCAATTAAGGACGCCCGCCGGTCCCTAGCAATTAAGGTGGCTGGGTCGCCCAGGCGAGCCGGCTGAGGGGCGGCCGGAGCGAGCCTCGTGCCGAGAAGGAGTCTGGTCATGGCGAGAGTGGTGAGAAGCGGCCGCGGGGCGTCCCGCCGGGCCGCGGATTCGGAGGGAGCCCTTAGCAACGACTCGAGCCGAGGGATGAAGCCGGAGAGGGCCAACAGCGAGGAGTACCGGGGCTTCAACCGCAAGGAGCTGGTCGAGGACTTCCGGCTGGCCTGCGTCTCGCGGGCGATTGACGACCGCGAGATCATGCTGCAAAAGCAGTCCCGGGTCTTCTTCCAGATCTCG
>JAJZLV010000141.1 GCA_021803215.1 Actinomycetes bacterium
CCCAAGGAGGTTGCGGTCCCTTGCGTTCAGGCAGGCGATCGCCCGTCCGCCCATCAACGCCACCTCATGGGCCACGGCGACACTAGATACGGTGGCTCGTCCGAGATGGTTGTCAGGAATCAAGAATGCGGACGCCACCTTGCTGAGCACCCCGATCTGATGCCGGACATGCATCAGATCCGAGCGGATGGCGGGCTCGACCTCACAGATCACCTGGAACTGGCCGGACATGAACAGACGATAGACGACTCCACGTCAATCCGATGAGGTGCTCAAACATGACGGTGATGCCCTCGCATGCCGCGGCTCGGGCACACCTGGTGGGTAAATGTCCCATAACGCGCGCCCCAGAATGCGGGCGACTCACTGCCCCGAAACGCCGGGTCCCGGCCACCGGACAGGGAGCCCGAACCGGGCTTGGGCTCTCCGGACGCAGCTCAGCCTTTGCGGGCCAAGATGACGGCGGTGTCTCCCGGCCAGTCCCAGAAGAGGCCACCGGGTGACCGCTCACGCAGAAGCCGCCGGACTTCTACGGCGAAGTCGTCCAGGCGTGTCCCGAAGAGGTGGGGGGACGAGGTGGTGAGGGAGAAGTAGCCCGACAGGACGCTCTCGATTAAGTAGGGCAGGTCCTCACAACGGCATGCGAAGACGAGCCCAGGGGCGGCGGCCAAGGTCCCGCCGAGCTCCTCCCGTGCAACCATGGACCACGAACTGGGAATCGGATCCCTGCACAGGGGAGTTCTAGAGTTCCTCCCGGTGCCGGTTGACGCCCAGAGCAGTGACGAGTCGCTCGTCGATCTCTACCTTCTCCTCAGTGACTTCGGGGAGTCTGACGTGGTTCATGCCCACGTACCTGATGGGTCGGAGATCCTGGAGCTTGGCTGCGGAACTGGGCGGATGACGAGGCGGCTGCTCGAGCTCGGTCATCCCGTGACCTGTGTCGACGTCTCGGCGGCCATGCTGGACCACGCTCCAAGAGAGGCCGAGAGGGTGCTGGCCGACATCGAGAGCCTCGAGCTGGGACGGCACTTCCCGGTGGTGCTGCTCGCGAGCAACCTCGTCAACAGGCCAGATGAAGCCAGTCGCCACGGCCTGCTCGAGAGCTGCAGCAGGCATGTGTCAGCTGATGGCCAGGTGATCATTCAGCGCTACAGCCCGACAGCCGAGGGATGGCAAGACCGGCGCTGGGCAAAGAGAGGCCAGATCGAGCTTCGCGTGGCCGAGTTCGAGCGCAATGGCTACGAGATCTCTGCGACTCTCGAGTACCGGAACAACGAACGGCTGTGGTCGCATTCGTTCACGGCCATGATCCTCGAGGATGAAGTCCTCGAGCAAGAGGCTCGAGCAGCAGGCCTTTGTTGGGGCACGGTTCTCACCGCCGACGGCCAGTGGGTCGAACTGCGCCCTGGAGGCGGATAGACCGCAACTGCCTGGCGGCGAGCAGCTGGGGACCGCCCGATCCCTGTGCTCAGCCTCCAGGACGCTTCGAGCGGACTGGAGGCTGTTAGTCCATCGGAGACGAGTATGACTGGGGCGCCTGCCGGCCCTGTCTCGAGGTCGTCTGCTGGTCGGCAACCGTGGCGGGGCATCGTACGAGGATTGAGCCCCCGCCGGCCGGCCAAGCAATTCGCATCGAGCACGCTGGGCCGATTGCGCACGCCACCGGAAGACCATCCGGGAAGCTCGGAGCTCGCCGGCAGGCTTGGGCGAAGAAATTTTTCAAGTCTCGCCAGATGGGCTGCTGACCAGCCGAAAAGGGCGAGGAGCGGGACAAGTGCCAAGGTCTGCACAGGTTGGTGACAAGGATTGTGACAAGGTCGCCGGCGCACCCTGGCGCCATGAAAGCGACGCTCGAGGCCGACCTTAGGCCGGTGGAGACCTCCCCCCTCACCAACGAAGAGCTCCGCCAGCTCATGAGAGAGCGCAGCCCCGGCGAGATCGTCATGCTGGCCGAGCGGGTGAAGCACACCGGGGGATGTGAGCACCCGATCCGTCTGCGAGCGACAGGGTTGGGCTCGCCCTCTGTCGGTGAGCCCGACGGGGTGCTCCTTATCGCCTGCAAGTCGAGACGAGAGACCCGCTGTGAGCCCTGTGCAGCGACCTACCGGGCAGATGCCCGACAGATCGTGCGGGCCGGGCTCGAGGGAGGAAAAGGGATGCCTCTTACTGTCGCCAGCCATCCGGCGGTCTTTGTGACGGTGACGGCTCCTTCTTTCGGACCGGTGCATCGCGCCGGTGGAGCTCCCTGTCACGCGAGAGGACCGGGGCGCTGTTCCCATGGGAGGCCGAAGTCCTGTCTCTCCCGGCACACGGAGAGCGACGAGCTCGTCGGTGCTCCCCTTTGTGCGCAGTGCTACGACTACCTCGGAGCAGTCCTTTTCAACGCCACGGCCGGGGAGCTCTGGAGGAGGGTGACCATCTATGCCCGCCGTCACCTCGCCTACCTGCTCAAACGACCAGAGCGGGAGCTGAAAGACGAGGTGAGGCTTTCTTATCTGAAGGTGGCCGAGCTGCAGCGTCGCGGTGTGGTGCACCTTCATGGCATCGTCCGAGCCGACGCCGCTCGAGACGAGGTCCTCCCGCCGCCGGCAGAGATCACGACGCTCCTTCTCTCACGGGCGATCTTGCGAGCGGTCGCTGCGGTCTACAAGGAGGTCGAGATCGAGGGAGTAACGAGGCGCCTCGTCTTCGGCGAGCAGGTAAGGGTGGACCCGCTCAGCGCCGGAGAGGCGAGGGGCGTGGCGAGCTACCTGGCGAAGTACCTCACCAAGGAGGCAAGCGGGACAGGAGCCCTCGATCACCGCCTCAGAGAAGGTGAGCTCGAGTACCTCGAGCTGCCAGAGCACCTCCGGCGCGTCGTCGAGACTGCCTGGAGCCTCGGCGAAGAGCGGGGTCAGGACCGGCTCCGCCGCTTTGCCCATGCGCTTGGCTACACCGGCCATGTCATGACCAAGAGCAGGCGGTACTCGACGACGTTCCGCCAGCTGCGCCTGGCACGACTCGCCTGGCGCCTGGCGGCGACAGACGAACCCTCCATCGGCCGGGAGCTGCAGTGGTCGTACGTCGGTAGCGGCTTCAGCCGCCCGATCGATGCCATCCTCGCCTCGACCGTCGCCGAGGACCGCCGCCGAGCTCGTGGCGAGCGGTGGGCGTCGCTTCGCGAGGAGAAAGCCGCATGAACGCCCGGAGCGAAGAGATCACGGCCGAGGAGCTCCTCGTAACTCCCGAGGAAGCTGCACGGCGGCTGTCGCTCGGGCGCACGACGATCTATCGGCTCATGTCCGACGGCGAGCTCAGCTCGGTCGTCATCGGCCGCTCGCGCCGGGTGGCCGTCCGATCGCTCGAGAGCTACGTCGAGCGGCTCCTCTCCACAGACCACCCGCGACCTAGGATGAGGCGCTCCCGCGTCGCACCGGGAAGCGGCCAGATTGCCGGCCAACCGGCCGACCCTCGATAGAGACGTCGGAAGGACTCTTGTGGCTCAGGTCACCAAGCGACAGACGGCCCGTGGCGAGACCCGCTATGACGTGCGGACGCGCCTGAACGGCCGCGTGGTCACGAAGACCTTCAGGCAGCGCCGGGAGGCCTACGCCTTCGCCGCTGTGATCGAGGCCGATAGGCTGCGCGGAACCGCCGTCGATCCGAGGCGGGGCCGGGTGACGCTCGAGGAGTGGTGCCGGAGGTGGCTTGTCGAGAGGCCTGACCTTCGCCCGAAGACCCAGGAGCAGTACCGCTACCTGCTCGAGAGCTACATCCTTCCACCCCTCGGCAAGACGACGCTCGGTCAGCTGAGCGTCTCGACGGTCCGATCCTGGCACGCAGCCCTCTACGCACGCCGGCCCGCCATAGCGCCGAAGGCCTACCAGGTGCTGCGGGCGAGCCTGAACACGGCGGTGAACGACGGGCTGATCGCGGTTAACCCGTGTCGCATCAAGGGAGCCGGCCAGACCCACCCAGCCGAGCGTCCGATCGCGTCCATGGCCGAGGTGGAAGAGCTCGCCGGCGCCATCGACGAGCGGTTCCGGCTGATGGTCCTTCTCGCCTACTGGTGCAGCCTTCGCATCGGCGAGCTCCGGGCCCTTCGTCGAAGCGACATCGACCTCTTGCACGGGTGGATCGACGTACGAGAACAGATCGTCGACGTGGCGGGCCACCTCATGGTCGGCCCGCCGAAGACGGCGGCCGGACGCCGCCGGGTGGCCATCCCGCCCCACATCCGCCCGCAGGTGGCAGACCACCTCGACTGGCTCGTGCCGAACAAGGACGGCTTCGTCTTCACCGGCCTCGAGGGAGAGGGTCCTCTCCCCTCTGTCACATGGGGACGGGTCTGGACGGCGGCCCGGAGGGCGACCGGGCTCACCCATCTGCGCCTGCACGACCTCCGCCACTCGGGCAACACGCTGGCCGCTGCGACGGGGGCGAGCACGAGGGAGCTGATGGCCCGCATGGGGCACGCCAGCCCGCGGGCGGCGCTCATCTACCAGCACGCCACCGCCGAGCGGGACCAGGCGATCGCAGCAGCCCTCTCCGCCCTCGCCGCAGAGGCGAGGACCGCCGCTGCCGGCGACCCGGAGTCCGATGGTGGGGCGATCTCGGGCAAAAGGCGCGCGATGGACGCGCGATGGAGCCCGAAAAAGGCTGAGCGTGGCCCTGTGGACAACCCCGCAGAAACAGGCCCTGACCAGGGCGAAGTATCGGGTGGAGCTGACGGGATTCGAACCCGTGGCCTCCTGGTTGCAAACCAGGCGCTCTGACCAACTGAGCTACAGCCCCGCGGGCGGGCCATCCTACTGAACTCCCGACCGAGCCGGGATAGCTCAGTGGGTTCCCACAGCCGCCCTGAGAGACTGGCGCAGAGACTTGGTCGTGGCCATCACGGCAGACGGCTCGTAACCGCAGTGGGCCATGCAATTGTCGCAGCGGGGGTCATTGCCGCGTCCGTACTTGGACCAGTCCGTCGTCTCGACGAGCTCCTTGTAGGTCTCTGCATAGCCGTCGCCCATCAGGTAGCAAGGCCGCTGCCAGCCGAAGATCGAGTAGCTCGGGATGCCCCACGGCGTGCACTGGTAGTCCTCCTTCCCCTCGAGGAAGTCGAGGAAAAGGGGGGTGTGGTTGAGACGCCACTTCTTCCGCCGACCGTCGGCGAAGGCCTTGGAAAACAGCTCACGCGTCTGGCGCACGCCGAGGAAGTGATCCTGGTCCGGCGCCTTCTCGTAGGCATAGGCAGGCGAGATCATCATGGCGTCGACCTTCAGCTCGTCGTTCAGGAAGTCGAGCACCTCGCGCACCGTCTTGGGCGAGTCGGTCGTGAAGAACGTTGAGTTGGTCGTGACGCGAAAGCCCTTCGACTTGGCCAGCTTGATCGCCTCGACCGCCGTGTCGAACACGCCCTCCCGGTCGACCGCCTGGTCATGGCGCTCCCGCAGGCCGTCCAGGTGCACCACCCAGGAGAAGTAAGGCGAAGGGCTGAAACGCTCGATCCTCCGCTTCAGCAAGATGGCGTTGGTGCAGAGATAGACGAACCGCTTGCGCTTGATGAGCTCCTTCACGATCTGCTCGATCTGCGGGTGCAGCAGAGGCTCGCCTCCGGCAATCGAGACCATCGGCGCACCGGACTCCTCTATCGCACCGACGGCCTCTTCGACCGTGAGGCGCTTTCGCAAGACCTCGGTCGGATACTGGATCTTCCCGCAGCCTGGGCAGGCGAGGTTGCAGCTGAAAAGTGGCTCAAGCTCGACGATCAGCGGGAACTTGTCCTTCTTCGCCAAGCGCTGACGCACGAGATACGAAGCGACCTTCAGGTTCTGGCGTAAGGGGATTGGCATCAGTTTCCTCTTTGCTTCCTCGTCAGTAGCTCTGCTCGAGCACGTCGGACACGAGACCGGCGGCGGCTACGAGCCGCCTGAAGGCCTTCGTGGCGGCGAATACCGTCCACGGGCCGAAGAGCGAGCGGCCGGGCCTGTCCACGAGCGCTCGCACGACCACGAAGGGGCGGCCCTCGGCGAGCGGGGCCAGCCAGGCCGACTCCATCTCGCACGCGAGCGGTGTGCTCCCCTGCCGCGCCGCCACCGCAACCATCTCACCTTTACCCAACAGCGCCGGGCTGCAGACGATTCCGCCCAGTCTCACCCGCGAGAAGACGTCCGAGAGCCGCTCCCGCACCCGTTCGGCCAGAGGTCGGTCGAGCTGGCACGGCGGCAGCGAGCCGTCGAGCGTCTCGAGCTCGGTCGCCACCACGAGGTCGCCCGCCCGGTCGGTGCGGTCCAGTCCGCCTGCAAAGCCGAGGACGGCGACGGGATCGGTCGGAGAGAGCGTCCGCAAGAGCCGTTCCGCCGTGCGGGCGGCACGTTCGGGGCCCATGCCGGCAGTCTCCACTCGCGAGGCGGTCCGGCCGCGCACGCCGAGTCGCGCGGCGGTCGCCTCGATCCGGAGGGGGGTCAGGAGCACCGGGGCGCTCACCTGGCCTCCACCTCCTCCAAGGCAGCCACGTACCGGCCCAGCGCACTCACGGGAAAGACGAGGCGGTAGAGGTGGTAGTTGATGTAGAAGTCGCCCGGAAAGCCCGTGCCCGTGAACCAAGGCTCGTCCCAGCCGCCGTCGGGCCGTTGGGTGTCGGCCAGCCAGCCGGCCGCCCGCCGAGCCGTCTCCGAACCGGCCTCACCCGCCGCTACCAGAGCAAGGAGGGCCCAAGCCGTCTGCGAGGCCGTCGAGGCGCCACGCCCTGCCCAGTTGGTGTCGACATAGGAGAGGAGGTCCTCGCCGAAGCCGCCGTCCTCGTTCTGGTGAGCCTGGAGCCAGCGCACCGCCCGGGTGATGCGGGGGTCGTCGGCCGGAACGCCCGCCTCCACGAGGGCCGGGACTGCTGCCCCCGTCCCGTAGACGTAGTTGGCCCCCCAGCGGCCAAACCACGACCCGTCCTTTTCTTGGGCGTCGCTCAGCCATGCGAGCCCACCCGCGACGAGCTCCTCCGTCTCGGCCCGGTCGAAGGGGTGGGCAGCCGTCTCGAGCTTCAGCTCCCGCGCCAGCATCTCGACCACGTGGGCTGTCACGTCAGCGCTCGGAGGGTCGATGACAGCGCCGAAGTCGCAGAAGGGGAGCCGGGTGCAAAGCTCACGGGTGTTGTCGGCGTCGAAGGCCCCCCAGCCGCCGTCGGAGGAGACCATCCCCTCGACCCAGCGACGAGCTCTGGCGGCAGCCGCCGCGCTCTCGTGGAAACCCGCCGGGGCAGGCTCTCCGGCCGTCGGGACCACGCCCGCCTTCCTGAAGGCGAGGATGATCTCGGCGGTGTCGTCGAGGTCGGGGTAGTTGTCGTTGGCGAACTCGAAGGCCCAACCGCTCGGCTCGAGCTTGCGGCGGCGAACCGCCCAGTCGCCCTTCACCTTCACCTCTTCACCGGTGAGCCATCTGACCGCCCGGGCGACCGGCTCGTCGGAGAGATCGCCGCCTGAGTCGCAAAGCGCCACGACCGCGAGTCCCGTGTCCCAGACGGGCGACTGGCAGGCCTCGAAGCGGCGTAGGCCGTCCTGTTCGATCGTGAAGCCCTCGAGCCCGGCAATCCCCTTCTTCATGATCGGGTGCTCGAGGCCGTATCCCTGCAGCTGGAGGGCCATGAGGGAGTAGACCCAGGGCGGTTGGATGCCCCCCCAGCAGCCGTCGGCCTCCTGACGTTCGATGATCCAGCGTTCCGCCCTCTCGATGGCGGCGCGGCGGACGCTGGCGCGGATCCTCGGCCTTCGCGCCAGGCGCTCCCAGCCATGGAGCATCCGGTCGAGCAGCTGGAACGCCCCGTCGATCGTCCAGAGCGGCTTCGGCCTCTCGGGTGGGAGTCCCGAACGCAGCTCCTCGATGCCGAAGCTGAGGGGCCGGATCGGCCGGTGAGCGGCCACGATCGTCAGGGCGACGATCGTCTGACGGGCCCAGCAGGCGAAGTCGTAGATGTTGAGCGGGAACCAGGAGGGGAGAAAGATCACCTCCGGCGGCAGGGCCGGCAGCTCCTGCCAGGGCCACAGCCCGAACAGTGCCATCCAAAGGCGGGTGAATACCCGCGACCTCTCGAGTCCGCCGGCATCTCTTATGTACGCCGCCGCCTTGGACATGTGCGGCTCTTCCGGCGAGTCACCGGCCAGGCGGAGAGCCACGTAGGCCTCGAGGCTCGTGGAGAGATCGGCCGGCCCGTTGTAGAAGTTCGCCCACGTACCGTCCGAGCGCTGCTGAGAGCGGATCCAGGCGGCGCTTCCCGCCTTCTCCTCCTCGGTGAGTATGCCGAGGAACTGGCGGACAAACAGGTCCTCGGCGTCCATCGTCACGTTGGTCTCGAGCTCGCCCTTCCAGTAGCCCTGTTCGCTCTGGAGGGAGAGGAGATGATTCCTCGCAGCCTCGAGAGTGGCTCTGGCCGAGTCGAGGTCGGCCGTCATCAGAACTGCCTCGTCACCACAAAGCGGGCCACGTCGACGAGCTCGGCCCGCACCGACTCGACGAGCGAGGCGCTCTCGAGTGCCAACAGGGCAGAAGCCAACCGCTTGTCCGCCTCCTCGCTCGCCCGCGTACGCCCGCCGCAGAGCTCCACGAGCTGGGCCGCACGCACGACTTCACCCTCGGTGAGGCCGTCGCGTCCCAGGAGGCCGGCCAGCTCTTCGGCCTCCGGCCCCTCGGTCGCGAGGGCGGCCGAGATGGGGAGGGTCTTCTTGTGCTGACGGATGTCGTTGCCGCTCGGCTTACCGGTCTGGCCCGGGTCGCCCCAGATCCCGAGCAGGTCGTCGATCGCCTGGAAGGCCAAGCCGAGCTCGACACCGAAACGGCGAAGGGCGTTCGTCGTCTCCGTCGGGGCACCGGCAAGGACCGACCCGAGACTGGCGGCCGCTCCGAGCAGCGCCCCTGTCTTGCCGGCCTCCATCGACAGGCAGCTATCGACCCCGACGCCAGGGAGGGACTCAAAGGCCATGTCGAGCGCCTGGCCGGCGATCATGGCCGCCGTCGCATCGGCCAGGCAGCGGGCCGCCGCACCGCTGCGGGCTCCAGCCATCGGATCGTCACCGGCCCCGGCCTCGAGCAGCACCTGCTGCGCCAAGGCAAGAAGGGCGTCTCCCGCTATGACGGCCCGACCGACTCCCCAGATCGCCCAGACGGTCGGGCGGTGGCGGCGCTCCTTGTCGTTGTCGATCACGTCGTCGTGAATGAGGGAGAAGTTGTGCACGAGCTCGACGGCGACGGCGCCGGGGACGCCGGTCTCGGCGGCCCCCCCGGCCGCCTCGGCCGAGAGGACCGAGAGAGCCGGGCGCACCCCCTTGCCTCCCTGACGCCCCTCGACAGGGTTGCCGTGCTCGTCGTCGAGCCCGAAGTGGTACCGCGCCAACGGGCGCACCTCGGGCGAGAGGCGGTCCAAGGCAGCCTCGAGAGCCGGCGCGGCGAGGTCCCGGGCCCGTTCGATGACCTCGGGCACTGACCGGGTGGGAATCATGCGGTGACCTCCTGCCGGTACGGCGCCGGGCGACTCCGGCGCCCGAGTGCCGAGAGGACGACTTCGGAGGCGGCACGTCCGCTGCGCACCGCTCCCTCCATGGTGGCCGGCCAGCCTGTGTCGGTCCAGGCTCCGGCGAGCGCGAGGTTCGTGATGGCCGTACGGGCGGGCGGGCGCAGCTCGGCTGTCCCAGGACGGCCCCGGAAGGTCGCCTCGTGCTCGCGGGTCACGACGGCATCGACCGGCTCGATCCCTCTCGCCGCCGGGAACAGCTGGCGGAGCGCCACCAGCTGTCGCTCGATGAGAGCCTGCGGCCGCTCGCCTATCTCGGCGTCAGCCCCCGACAGCGAGATTGATATCACCTGATGAGTGGCTCGCTCTGCTGGCGAGAGCTTGGCGGCCGGCGTGCGGTCGAAGATGAACTGGGCATCGGAGTCGACGGCCACGGCCAGCTTGTGCGGCATGACCCTTCGGTCGAAGACGAAGTGGACGTTCACGATCGGGACGGTTCCGAGCCGCTCGAGGGAGCTCCTGGCTATCCCGGCGCCCGGTGGCAGGAGCTGTGCAGCCTCGCCGTGCTGCACGGCGAGCACCACGGCGTCTGCCTCGAGAAGGCTGCCGGATCCCTCGATCCGGAGAGCCGTCACCCGGTGCTGCTCTCCGCTCCGGGTAGGGCCGAGGAGGAGTTCGGAGACCCGCGCCTTGCTACGCACCTCGGCTCCGAGCGACTCGAGCAGCCGGCGGGCGGGCTCGACGTGCAGCTCGGCGAGGGGCACCCTGGACCAGGCGATGTCGGCCGCGTCCGCAACGGTGAGAAGACCGGTGTGGAACACCTTGGCTGCCAGCGCCAGCGAGACCTCGTCCGAGCGCAGGTTCGTCGTGGGAAGGGCGATGAGATCCCAGAGGCGGCTTATGGCCGCCCTCGACTGACCCCGCTTCGCCAGCCAGTCGGAGAAGGTCGACCGGTCGAGCTCGGGGTCGTCCTCCCTGACGAGACGAAGGCCGAGGGCGGCCGGGAGGAGGCGGAGGCGGTCGGTGAGACTGAGATGGCCATAGGACACGAGCGAGCGGGCGAGGTGGAAAGGAGCCGGCAGACCGTCTCGTTTGACCCAGGCGGTGCGCGGCGGGCTTCCGTTCTGGGCGGGGCGAAGCACGGGAATGGCGAGCGGCCCGGCAAAGGGAGCGAGCTCGGCCGTGCCGAGCCGATCGAGCAAGGCGCGGTATGCCGCGCAGCAGCGCAGGTGGACATGCTGGCCGTTGTCGAAGCTCCGGCCATGGCGCTCGAAGGACCAGGTGGCCCCTCCGAGGCGGGGCCGCCCCTCGAGCAAGGTGACGGCCGCCCCGTGCTCGGCGCACTCGAGAGCGGCCGACAGGCCCGCCAGGCCCCCACCGACGACAGCTATTCGGGGCTTGCCGGCAACCGGGGGGCTCATACGCCCGCTCCGGCCAGGCTCCGAGCTGCCACCCATGCCTTCTCCCAGGTGGGGAGAGAGACCCGGCCGGCGAGCACGGCGGCGGGGTCGGCCTCGATCCGGGCCAACAGGCGCCGGTAGATCCCTGCCATGGCGGCGACGCAGGCTCGGCTCCTGTGGTCGAGCAGGGGGAGGAGCCCGAGCCCTTCCTCGTAGCAGAGCCGCGCCCGGGAAGCCTCGAGAGCGATGATGCCGGCCATCTGCTCGGGCGTGCCGGTCCCGTCGGAGGAGAGGCCGAAACGGGCGAGGTCCTCCTGTGGCAGGTAGACACGGCCCATCGAGGTGCGATCCTCGACGACGTCGCGGAGGATGTTGGTTATCTGCAGGGCGATCCCGAGCGTGTCGGCGAGAGGCTCGGCCTCTTCCATGCGGTCCGAGCCGAAGACGCCAAGCGAGAGACGGCCGATCGAGCCAGCCACGCAGCGGCAATACGTGACCAGCTCCTCGAAGGTCTCGTAGCGCGACTGCCGGCAGTCCATCTCGCAGCCCTCGATGAGCTCGTCGAAGGCCGCGAGCGGGATCGGGAACCGCCTGGCGGCGTCCGAGAGGGCGACCAGCACCGGGTCGTCGGCTCCAACATCACCCGCCATGACGGCACGAACGTCCTGACGGACAGCGGCCAGGCGAACAAGCTTCGTCTCGACCGGATCCGAGCCGTCTCCGATGTCGTCCACCCGCCGGGCCAGGGCGTAGAGGGCCGCCATCGCCCGCCGCCGGCCCGGAGGCAGCAGGCGGATGCCGTAGGCGAAGTTCTTCGCCTCGTGCCGAGTGATCTCCTCGCAGCGGTCGTAGGCGGCCGAGAGGTCCATCAGGCGGCTGCCTCCCCCCGCTGCCTGACCCGCCCGAAGCGCTCCCGGCGGAGCAACCTGACAGCATCCCGGAGGATGGCTCCGTTCGCCGCCTTTACCTGGCGGCTCAGCACGTCGTAGCCGGCCCGCTCGATCGCCTCGAGCTGGGCGAGGCCGCCGCCCGCGAAGCCGGCCACGGCGAACGCCACCCGTCGGTCGCCCACCAGGCCGACCAACCGGGCTCCGTCGGTGAGCAGCTTCCTCGCCCGGGCGACCTCGAAGGCCATGAGGCGCCGGAAGGCCTCTGAGACCGGCTGGCCGGCCGGGCGGCGGGAAAGCGAGTTCGCCGGCACCCCGAAGCGCGCCAGATCCTCCTCGGGGAGGTAGACCCGCCCGGAGCCGTAGTCCTCCGCCACATCCTGCAGGTGCTCGACCACCTGCAGCCCGCTGCAGATGAGGTCGGAGGCGGCCTCCTTCGAGCTGCCGGCCTCGCCGAAGATCCCGAGGACGAGGCGCCCGACCGGGTTGGCCGAGAGACTGCAGTACTGCAAGAGCTCGTCGAAGTCGGCATAGGTGGCCTTGGTCTGGTCCTGGCGGTTCGCCTCGATGAGCTGGAGGAGCGGCTTCGGGTCGAGGTCGAGCTCTCTCACCGTCTTCGCCACCGCCTCGATCACCGGATGGCTCGCCTCGCCCCGCAGGGCGCCGGCGAGCTCCGACTCGACCGCGTCGAGAGCCGCCAACCGCTTGAGGGGCGGGCCGTCGAGCTCGTCTCCGATGTCGTCGACCAGGCGGGCGTAGCCGTAGACCGCCAGCAGATGTCCCCTCTCTCGCGGCCGCAGCAGCTTGAGGGCAACGGGAAAGTTCTCGGTCGTCGCTTGGGAGAGCAGCGACTGTGAGTCAGGCAGGTCGAGCGCGAGCCGGCTCAACGCTGCCGCCTGGCGTACGAGGCAGTCGAGGCCCCCACCGAGTGAGCCTCGATCCGAAGCCAGCTGGCCGCCTCTAGGACCGAGGCGGCGATGCCCGGTCCGTCGAGGCCGAGATCGGAGAGGATCT
>JAJZLV010000016.1:0-38440 GCA_021803215.1 Actinomycetes bacterium
CCTGGTCGAGGTCCTCTCGCCGCGGGTGCCGGTGAGCAGGATGGTCTTCCACGAGATAACCCCCGGTGCCATCGAGGAGGCCATCTCGCACCCGCGCCAGCTCGACCGGCGCCTCGTCGACGCCCAGGAGGCCCGCCGCATCCTCGACCGGCTCTACGGCTACGAGGTCTCTCCGGTCCTGTGGCGAAAGGTGGCTCGCGGTCTCTCGGCCGGGCGGGTGCAGTCGGTCGCCACCCGCATGGTCGTCGAGCGGGAGCGCGAGCGCATGGCCTTCTCCTCGGCTGCCTGGAGCTCGATCGAGGGTCGCTTCTCGGCCGGCGGCCAGGGCTTCGCGGCCCGCTTGGTCGAGCTCGGCGGCAAGCGCATCGCCGGGGGCGACGACTTCTCCTCCAAGGGCGAGCTGAAGGCGCCCGCCGAGGTGGTGCGGCTCGACCGCCCGACCGCCGAGGCGCTCGCCTCGAGCCTCGAGGGCGGTTCCTACAGGGTGTCCTCGGTCGAGGAGCGGCCCTTCCGTCGCTCGCCGGCGGCGCCGTTCACCACCTCCACCCTGCAGCAGGAGGCTGCCCGCAAGCTGCGCTACTCGGCCCAGCGGACCATGCGCCTCGCCCAAGGACTCTACGAGCGGGGCTACATCACCTACATGAGAACCGACTCGACCACCCTCTCGGAGACGGCTCTCGCGGCAGCCCGCTCCCAGGCGAGGGAGCTGTTCGGGGCCGGCTCGGTGCCAGATCGCCCCCGCACCTACAAAAAGCGGGTGAAGAACGCCCAGGAGGCCCACGAGGCCATTCGCCCGGCCGGGGACACCTTCCGCCTGCCCTCCCGCCTCTCGGGCGAGCTCGCCCCCGACGAGCTGCGCCTGTACGAACTCGTCTGGCAGCGGACGGTCGCCTCCCAGATGATCGACGCCACCGGCACGACCGCCCGGGTGCGGATCGCCACGCTCACCACGGCCGACTGCCCGGCGGCCCCCGCCCGGACGTCCGCCACCTTCGCCGCCAGCGGCACGGTCATCACCTCACCCGGCTTCCTCGAGGTCTACCGGGAGGACGAGGACGACGCCACCGACGGCTCGGCCGGCCGGCGCGATGGGGAGGAGGCTCGCCTTCCCCGGCTCCACCAGGGCGAGCTGGTCAACTGCGAGGGCCTCGAGAGCGAGGATCACGCCACGAAGCCGCCGGCCCGCTACACCGAGGCCTCCTTGGTGAGGCGCCTCGAGGAGCTCGGGGTCGGCCGACCCTCCACCTACGCCAGCATCATCCAGACGATCCAGGACCGCGGCTACGTGTGGCGCAAGGGGACGGCCCTCGTGCCGTCGTTCACTGCCTTCGCGGTCGTCGGCCTCTTGGAGCGGCACTTCCCGAACCTGGTCGACTACGGCTTCACCGCCAGCATGGAAGACGACCTCGACCAGATCGCCTCAGGCAGCGAGGAGTCGATCCCCTGGCTCGAGCGCTTCTACTTCGGGGAGTCCCGCCACTTCTCGCGCGACGGCTCGGCCGAGGACGGCTCTCGCGCCGAGCCCCGCCACGTCCTGGCGGTCGACGGCAAGCGGGGTCTCAAGGACGCCGTCCTCGCCCACCTGGAGGAGATCGACGCCCGGCAGGTGAACTCGATACCGATCGGGGCAGACGAGAACGGCGAGGAGATCGTGGTCCGCGTCGGGCGCTACGGCCCCTACCTGCAGCGGGGGGAGGACCGGGCCCCGGTCCCAGACGAGCTGGCCCCGGACGAGCTCACCACCGAGAGGGCCATCGAGCTGTTGGAGCGGACCTCGGGCGACCGCCTGCTCGGCACCGACCCCGAGAGCGGCCTGCCGGTCATCGCCCGGGCGGGCCGCTTCGGTCCCTACGTGCAGCTCGGCGAGGTGAGCGCCGATTCGAAGCAAAAGCCCCGGACGGCCTCCCTCTTCTCCTCGATGAGCCTCGAGACCGTCGGTCTCGAGGAGGCCCTGCGCCTTTTGCAGCTGCCCCGGGTCGTCGGCGTCGAGCCCGAGGGGGGCGAGGAGATCGTCGCCTCGAACGGGCGGTACGGGCCCTATCTGAAGAAGGGCGGCGAGACCCGCAGCCTCGAGAGCGAGGAGCAGCTGTTCTCCGTCACCCTGCCAGAGGCGCTCGAGCTCTTCGCGCAGCCGAAGTCCCGCCGCTTCGGCCAGGCCGCCTCCCCGCTCAAGGAGATCGGTCCGGACCCGGTGAGCGGGCAGGTCATCACGCTGCGCTCCGGCCGCTTCGGGCCCTATGTCACCGACGGGACCGTGAACGCCTCCCTCAGAAAAGGTGACGACCCCGAGACCATCACCTTGGAGCGGGCCGCCGAGCTGATCCAGCTCCGGCGGGAGGCCGGGCCTCCCGCGAAGGGTCGCAAGGCCAGCGGGGCCAAGAAGTCGGTCGGGGCGACGGCCAAGAAGTCGGCCGGCGCCAAGAAGGCCACCAGGACGAGAAAGGCGGTCAAGAGGGCCCCGGCCAAAAAGCCGGCGCGGCCGAAGGCCGACGCCGAGTAGCCGGTGCCCGACCTAGGCAGGCTCATCGCCTTCGAGGGCGGCGAGGGGGCCGGCAAGTCGACCCAGTCGAGGGCTCTCGCCACTCACATCGGAGCCGAGCTCACCCGGGAACCGGGCGGCACCCCCCTCGGCGAGCGCCTCCGCCGCCTGCTCCTCGAGGAGACGGGCCCGCTCGACCCGCGGGCCGAGCTCATGCTGCTGCTGGCGGCCCGCGCCGAGCACCTGGCCGAGCGGATCGGGCCTGCCCTGGCAGCCGGGCGCCATGTCGTGGTCGACCGCTTCACGGCCTCGACCCTCGCCTACCAGGGTTACGGGCGGGGCCTTCCGATCGAGGAGGTGAGGAGGGCCTGCGCCCTCGCGACGGGCGGGCGGGAGCCCGACTTGAACGTCCTTCTCGACGTGCCGGTCCCCCTCGGGGCCGCTCGGCGCTCTCCTCGGAGCGAGGACCGCATCGAGCGGGAGGTGGCGGAGTTCCACGAGCGGGTGCGCCGGGGATTCCTCGCCGAGGCGGCTGCCGCGCCGGAGCGCTGGCTGGTGGTCGACGGCTCGCTCGCCGAGGCGGAGGTGGGCGCCTTTGTCAAGAGCGGGGTGGCTGCCCGTCTCGGCATCTTGCCGAGGGCGGCCGGATGAGCCGAGAGGTCCCTCCCGTCTTTGAGAGGGTGATCGGCCAACCAGAGGCGGTCTCTTTCCTCGCAGCCTCCCGTGCCCACCCGGTGCACGCCTACCTCTTCCTCGGCCCGGCCGGCACCGGGCGCTCGGAGGCGGCCGCCTCCTTCGCGGCCAGCCTGTTCTGCGAGCACGGCGGCTGCGGGCGCTGCCGGAGCTGCGAAGAGGAGCTAGCCCGCCGCCACCCGGACCTCGTCTTCGTCGAGCGCGAGGGGGCCTCGATAAGAGTCGCCCAGGCGGCCGAGGTGGTGCGGCTGGCAGCCCGTACCCCGCGGGCCGCCTCGTACCAGGTGCTCGTTCTGGTCGACTTCCACCTCCTCGGCTCGGCCGCCCCGACGCTCTTGAAGACGATCGAGGAGCCGCCCGAGACGACGATCATCATCGTCACGGCAGAGTCGGTCCCGGCCGACTTCGCAACGATCGCCAGCCGCTGCTCGCGCGTCGAGTTCCACCCTCTCGGCGAGCAGGTGATCGAACGAGCTCTCCTCGCCGAGGGGGCCGAGCGCGAGCGCGCCGCTCTGGCGGCCAAGGCCTCCTCCGGGCGGCTCGATCGGGCTCGCCTCTTGCTCGGTGACGAGGGGCTGGCTGCCCGCCTGGCCCGCTGGCACAGTGTTCCGGCCTCGCTCAACGGCACGGGGGCCCGGGCGGCGGAGCTGGCGGCCTCTCTCCTCTCGTCCGCCAACGAGCCGGTCGAGGCGCTCGAGGCTCGCCAGGCCGCCCAGCTGGCGGCGCTGGTCGAGGAGGCGAAGTCGGGCGGCGAGCGGGGACTTCCCGGCCGGGCCGAGATCGAGGCCCAGCACCGCCGGGAGAGAAGGCGGGCCCGCACCGACGAGATCCGGGCCGGCCTCGCCACCTTGGCAGGCGTCTACCGGGCCCGCTTGGGTGGCGAGGCGGCGACGGCCCGGGCTGCCATCGCCGCCCTGACTGCCATCGAGGAGGCCTCGGCCCGCCTCTTTTTGAACGTCGACGAGAGCCTCTTGCTCGAGTGGCTGCTCCTCCAGCTCGACCGAGCCGGCTGAGGGCTCTTCGCCCGTAGATTCCGAGAGGTCCAAGACCAAGGAGCAGCCCGTGCCGTCCGACGCCGCCCGCCTCGTCCAAGGCCTCCGAGACGCACATGACCGCCTCTTTTCCTTCGCGGCCGGGATGGACGCCGGCGACTTGGAGAGGCCCTCCTACTGCGACGGCTGGACGATCGCCCAGGTGCTCTCGCACATCGGGAGCGCCGCCGAGATCGGCCGGGCGACCCTGCGGGCCGCCCTCGGAGGACAGGAGCCGCTCGATCAGGCGGGCCGTCAGGCGATCTGGGACCGCTGGGACGCCAAGTCTCCTGCCGCCCAGGTGGCCGACGCCGGCGCCTCCGACGACGAGCTGGTCGAGGCGCTCGAGGGGCTCGAGCAAGAGCAGCTCGACTCCCTCGAGGTGCCCTTCGGCGGCCGGCAGCTCTCGGCGGCCGAGCTGCTGCGCCTCTTCCTCGCTGAGAGAGCCCTTCACACCTGGGACGTCGAGGTGGTCTTCGAGCCCTCGGTCCGCCTCCGGCCTGCCCACGTCGACCTGCTGCTGGACGCCCTCGGGACGCTCGTCCCCTGGTACGCCGAGGCCACCGGCTACGCCGGTCCGGACCGGGTGGCGGTGCACACTCTCGAGCCCGGACGGGACTTCGTCCTCTTGCTCAACGAGGGTGTCTCGCTGCTGCCGTCCGGGCCGGCCGGCGACGGGGTGGCCCGCCTCGAGCTGCCGGCGGAGGCCCTCATCAGGCTCGTCTACGGCCGGCTAGACACCGAGCACACCCCGAGCGAGGTCGAGAGCGATGGCGTCGGCCTCGACGAGCTGCGCCGCCTCTTTCCCGGGCGCTGAGGGGAGCCCTCCGACAAGAGAGGCCCGGCGGCCGACCTCGAGTCGCCTGCCGTGACCAGCCGGGCCGATCCCTTCTCGGCCTTTGGCGACGACTTGCTCGAATGGGCCAGCCGAACGCCCTCGGGCGACGGTGAGAGGGGCTCCTCGAAGCCCTGGGTGACGAGCGCGGAGCTCTCTCACCATCTGGCTCACCATCTGGCGGCCGGTCTCAGGGATGGGCTCCGTCCCTGTCAGGCCCGGCCGGCCGGCGTCCCGCCCGACGCAGGCTCGAGGGGCCCGTCCGCTCCCCGATGGCCGCCGCGGCTCGGACCAGCTTGTGACCGGGCGAGGCAACCGGAGCGCTCCAGAGCCGCCCACGAGCTGTCCGGCGCCCGGCTTGCCTCTTAGACTGGCCAGAAGCTGAGGCGAGGAGGTCCCTCGGGTCAGCAGGGAGAGATGATGTCAGAGATGCCTCCCGCTGGCGAGGGAGCCGGCGCCGATCAACGTGGGCAGGACTGGCCGCCTCCCTACCCGCCGCCTCCTCCGCCGGGCCAGGCTCCCTACCCGCCGCCTCCTCCGCCGGGCCAGGCTCCCTACCCGCCGCCTTTTCCGCCGGGCCAGGCTCCCTACCCGCCGCCCTATACGGGCGGCGGCTACCAGGCGCCGTTCCCCCCGGGCTGGCCGAGCCAGCCCGCAGGGCAGCCGCCCTACGGCTACGACCCGTACCAGAGCCCGCCTCGGCCCGCCCTCGCCGGCTGGTGGCGGAGGGCCGGCGGCCTCGTCCTCGACGCCGTCGTCATCGGCGTCCTGAGCGTGCTCGTCGGCTTCGCTGCCCGCGGGTCGGTCGCTCTCGCCCTCGCCCTCTCGGCGGTCGTGCAGCTCGGCTACCTCACGTTCATGATCGGGCGCTACGGACAGACGCTCGGGATGAGAGTGGCCGGCGTGGTGCTCAACGACTCGGCCACCGGGACGAACCAGATCGGCTACTCCAAGGCCCTCGTGCGGGCCATCGTGGCGAGCGTGATCGCCCTACCGGCTTCCTTCTTCGCCCCACTCATCCTCCTTCCTGTCATCAACTACCTCTGGCCACTTTGGGACGCCCGGCACCAGACGTGGCACGACAAGGCGGCGGGTACAGTCCCGATGCTGGGCAAGGGCTTTCGCTGAGCCCGCTCAGGGCAAAGCGGCCCTCAGGGGCTCAGGCGGCAAAGGAGAGAGCGTTGTCCGGTGACAAAAAGCAGGAGATGGTGAGCGCCGGGGAGGCCCTCGCGGGGCGGAGCGAGGAGATGGCGGTGCCAGAGCGTCACTTCGTGCTCGGCACTGCCTTGAAGCCGATCTTCCGGGACGGCCTCGAGAGCGCCGTCTTCGCCCTCGGGTGCTTCTGGGGCGCCGAGCGGCGCTTCTGGCAGACCCAGGGAGTGGTGGTGACTGCGGCCGGTTATGCCGGTGGCTACACCCCGAACCCGACCTATGACGAGGTCTGCACCTCGCTGACCGGGCACGCCGAGGCGGTGTTCGTGGTCTTCGACCCCGCCCGGGTGAGCTACGAGGAGCTCCTCAAGGTCTTCTGGGAGTCGCACGACCCGACCCAGGGAATGCGCCAGGGGGGCGACGTCGGGACCCAGTACCGCTCGGCCATCTACACGACCTCCTCCGAGCAGCTGGCTGCCGCCAAGGCCTCGAGAGAGGCCTACGGAGTCGCCTTGGCGGCCGCCGGCCGCGGAGGGATAACCACCCAGATCGCCGAGCTGGGCGACTTCTTCTACGCCGAGGACTACCACCAGCAGTACCTGGCGAAGAATCCAGGCGGCTACTGCGGCCTCGGCGGCACCGGTGTCGCCTGCCCGATCGGCCTTCGCGTGGGCGGAAGCTGACCGCCGGCGCCGAGGTGGGCGCTCAGGTCCCGGCCGCCCGGCGGCCGCCGGAGAGCTCGTCTCGCGGCGAGACGACGGGAAGGTCGAGGACATCTTTTGCGAGGTGACCGGCCGAGACCGTGATGGTGAGGGCGTCCGGCAGCCGGTCGCCCAGGTAGGCCTGGTCCGTGGCGGCGATGACGAGCTCGATCCGGTCCCCCTTGGCGTAGCGGTGCACCACGCCCGGGAGCGTGAGGGTCACCTCTCTCGAGCCCCTGAGGCGGGCGGGCGACACAAGCCGGTTGACGAGCGTCACCGCGCCGGAGGGCGAGACGTCGTAGATCTTCGCGAAGACGACCGCCTCGGTCGCCGGGCTGAGCGAGCTGGCGCTCGCCCCGGAGATCATGAGGTGAAGGACGGGAATCCCGACCGAGTCGAGGTTTGCCCTGAGAGGGGCCGTCTCGAAAGAGGCGTAGGTGCCGGGGGGGTCACTGGGCGGGATCGAGTCGAAGGGCGACTGGTCCTGCACCCCGGAGGTCTCCGAGTAGCTGGCGGGCTCGGCCCCAGGCGGGTTGAAGAAGGTCTTCGTGCCGGTCGTCACGGCCCTCTTCGAGGAGACGAGGGTCCCGCTGGCCGACAGGTAGAGCGGCAGCACCCGCCCGACCGGCCAGGACCGGGCCGTGCCGTAGGCCGGTTCGGCCGAGCCCTTCTTCGAGTACTTGACCCAGGGCCGGAAGTACTCGACGTTGGGGCCGGTCGAGATCTTCTCTCCCTTCAGGTACCGGGCGAACCAGTCGAGGATGAGCCTCGTCTCATAACCATGGGCCGGCGAGGTGTAGCTGAGCTCTCCCGGCGCCGGGGTGAGGTCCGAGTGCCCCCAGCTTTGCAGCACGAGCTTCACGTGGTCGCCGATCGACTTGAGCGCCTTGTAGTTGGCGACCGCCTCGGCGATGTTGAAAAGGCTGTCGTTCTCGCCCTGCATGAGCATCGTGGCGGCGTGGACGTGGCGGAAGTAGGTGAAGACCGAGTCCCTCTCGAGCAGCGAGATGGTGGAAGGCGTCGGGTACCCGGCGGCGACTGACTGGAGGTAGGCATGGCAGACGGCCGGGTCGAAGCCCGGGCAGCTCGAGGGCGGGAACGGGGTGGCCGTCGGGTTCTGGAAGGGCTCGGAGAGGCCCTCCCCGAAAAAGAGCGAGGTCCACTCCCACTTGAGCACGCCCGGGGCCGCCTTCGCCCAGTGAAACTGTGGGCTCGAGTTGTTCGGGGCGAGCGAGTAGGCGAGGTCGTTCCAGGTGATCATGGGGATGATCGCCTTGATGCGCGGGTCGATGGCGGCGGCGGCGAACTGCACCTCGCCTCCGTAGGAGCCTCCGATCATGCCGACGACAGGAGAGTCCTTCCCATCCTTTCTCACGACCCGCAGGCGGCCTAGATAAGAGACGAGCTGGCTGGCGGCCTCGCCGTCGTAGGCCCGCGAGTCGAGCTCGATGTTGCAGCCGCTTCCTCCGAAGCCGAGCCCCGAGTAGGTGAGCACCACGTAGCCGTAGCGGACCGCCAGCTCGGCGAGGGCGACCTGGTCGGTGTAGGAGCCGCCGAAGCCGTTCGTCGTCAAGATGGCCGGGTCGCGCCGGGCGCGGCGGGGGACGAACAGCTCCCCGATGATCGAGCAGCTCGTCGCCCGATGCGGGCCGACGTGCACGGTGAAGTGGTGGATGACGGCGGTGAAGTCCCTCCCCTTGGCTCCCGGCGCGCTCGAGGTCACCTTGGCCGGGGGAGGCGGCACGAAGCGGTGCCTGGTCGCCGCCCCGGCCGGGCTCGGAGCACCGGCGAGACTCGGAACGAGCAGGCCGGCCAGGCTGAGGGCTCCACCGGCCAGGAGGAAGCGTCGCACTCTCGAAGTTCGCACGACCCGGTAACGCTCGGCGGGAGGAGAACTTGCGGCCGGAGGCTCCCCGAGTCCTAGCCGCCGGCTGGCTATGGTGCCTGCGTGCAGCGTCTCTTATCGCGCCGGCTCGGGCCGGTCGGCCTGGCAACAATCTCGATCATCTGCCTGGCGCTCGCCGTCGGGCTGTTCTACGTGCTCTTCGCCGCCTCGATCCACGCCTTCCTGCCCGACTCGGACGGGGCCACCCCGATCCTCGAGGCCAACGCCATGATGAACGGCCACCCGCTCTTGTCGGGCTGGGCCATCTCGCTCGACTCCTTCTGGCTCGTGGACACCCTCTGGTACATGCTCGGGATCGTCCTTTTCGGGATCCACCCCTTCTTGATGCACGCCATCCCGGCCCTCATCGCCACCCTCGTCATCCTCGTCGGAGTGCTCATCGCCGCCGAGGGGCGCCGGGGGGCCGCCGCCCTGGCGGCCGGCGGGGTCGTGGTGGCGATCCTCGGCCTTCCCTCGAATGCCTGGGCGATCTTCTTCCTCCGCGGCCCCTGGCACGTCGGGACGCTGCTCTGGGCCCTCATCGCCTTCTATGCCGTCCGCCGGGCGCGCTTTGGGTGGGGCTTTGTCGTCGCCGTGGTCTTCCTCACGGCGGGGATGCTCGGCGACCTCCAGATGGCCGCCCTCGGAGTCGGGCCGCTTTTCATAGCCGGCCTGTTCGCCATGGCGCGCAAGCGGGATTGGCGAGCCGGCATCGTGCCGGTGGTGGCCGCCCTCGGCTCGGCCGCCCTCTGGGAGCTAGTCCGCCACATTGCGAAGGCGATCGGCACCTTCTCGATCGCCCCGGCCAACCCCCACGCCGGCATCCACCAGATGTTGCTCAACGTGCGACACGGCCTCCACGAGGGCACCCTGCTCCTCGGGGTGGGCGGCTCCTACTACGGCCTCGGCGCGGTCCCGAAGGGCCTCAGCTACGTCCACGTCGCCGCCGTCGCCCTCGTCGCCCTCGCCATCGTCGCCGCCCTGGTCTCACTGCTTTGGGGAGCTCTCGCCGGGCGCGAGAGCGTCGTGGGCGATGGGTCGGAGGCCGCCTGGCGGCTGGACGACATGTTGCTGCTCGGGGCCCTCGGAGGTTTCGCCGCCTTCTGCTTTCTTGCCACCGCCCCCGATCCGACCTTCGCCCGCTATCTCACCGCCCCGGTCGTGTTCACAACGATCCTGGCCGGCCGCATGGTCGGCCGGGTCGTAGCCGGGGGCCACCTGGGAGTGGTCGGCCGCCTGGCGGCCGCCGTCGGGCTCGGGGTTGCCGGCTGCTTCGCCGCCGGCGTCGCCCTCGACCTCAACCAGCCGGCCCCGGTGCCGCCGACGGGGGTGCTCGCGAGCTTCCTCGAGGCCCACGGCTTCACCCATGGCGTCGGGGGCTACTGGACGGCCTCGATCGTGACGGTGGAGTCGAGCGACAAGGTGATCGTGCGACCGGTGGTCACCCACGACAGCCTCGTCTACCGCTACGACCGCAACTCGGCCTCTTACTGGTACAACCGGTCGTTCCAGTTCCTCGTCTACGACACCGCCCTTCCCTTCGGCGGCGTCGACTCGAGGACGGCGGCCGCCACCTTCGGCCCGCCTGCCAGGACCTACACGGTCGACGGCATCTACAAGGTGCTCGTCTGGCCGAAACCGATCCGCGTGCGCAGCCGGAGCTGAGCTGCGGCAGCCCGGCGGCCGGCCCGGGCGGCCGACGCGGTGCTCGTCGCAGGCTCGCCGGGTGGCCAGCTCTCAGATGTTGGCGAGATCCCCGCTCGAGTAGGCCCGGAAGGCGATGAGGGTGCGGGTGCGGATGACGCCCTCCAAAGGGGCGATCCGTTTCGTCACCAGGTCGGCCAGCTGCTCGTGGTCGGCGGCCCGCACCACAGCCACGAGGTCCTCGTCGCCGGCGACCGAGTAGGCGACGTCCACCCCGGGGACGTCGGCCACCTGGCGGCCGAGGGGGGCCACCCGGTCGGGCTCGGCGTTGAGGAGGACGATCGCTGTGACCATGGGGCCGATGTTAGGCCCGGTCAGGCCTAATGGGGGAGTGACAGAGGGCGCAGCTAGCCGTTGATGGGACCGCGGCTGCGGGAGAGGCTCGTCGCCGGGCGACCGGCCCGGAAAGAGAGGATCTCGGCCGCGATGCAAAGGGCGGTCTCCTCGGGCGTCCGGGCGCCCAAATCGAGGCCGACCGGGCCGTGCAGCCGGGCCAGCTCCTCCTCCGAGAGCCCCTCCCCGGCGAGCCGCCGGCGCCGGCCGTCCTGGGTGTGGCGCGAGCCGAGGGCCCCTACGTAGCAGCCGGCCCGCAAGCCGGCGGCCAGGGCGGGGGTGGCTTCGTCGTGGTCATGGAGGAGGACGACCAGGGCGTCTGCCGGCCCGAGGCTCTGAAGGCTCAGCTCCATCTGGGAGTCGTACGCCTCGTAGGCGGCGACGGACCAGCCGAGGAGGCGGGCCTGTGCCCCGAGGGCAGTCACGAGCTCGCCTGTCCCGAGGATGTAAAGCGTGGTGCTCGGGACGAGGACCTCGAAGAAGGCGGGCGCGAGGGGCCCCTCGGTGATGAGGAGAGCCGACTCCCGGCCCGCCCTGAGGCCCTTCGTCGCCTCGCCGAGGGCCGTCTCGTCGAGCCTCTCGTCCCCGAGGCTCCCGAGCACGAGACGGCTCCGCTCGGCCGGCTGGTCCAGGACGGCCAGAGTCCCGCCTTGGCCGATCCGGCTCACGAGGGCGACCGCCTGCCCGCGCTCGAGAGCGCCCCAGACCTCCTTAGGCACCGCGCCCAGCTCGCTCACCGCCACGCGGGCCGTCCCGCCACAGGCGAGCCCGGCGCGCCTGGCCTCGCCCTCTTCGAGGACGAGCTCGAGCAGTAAGGCCCCAGCGCCGGGGGAGAGGGGGCTGTCAGCCAGCGCCCTCTCGCCGAGGTCGCCGAGGAGCGAGCCATGGGCCTGCCCGTCGTCGGAGAGGATGAGGGTCTCTCCGGCCCGGCGGCCGCCGACGCCGGAGAAGGAGATGACGCGGGCCACCAGGGCATCTCGGCCCTCCTCGGCGAGCCGGCGGGCGATCGGCGCCAGGTCGCCCCTCACTCCACCTCTTCTATGGCGTACTCCGGGCAGTTGGCGATGGCGAGGCGGGCCTTCTCCTCGAGCTCGGTCGGGACCTCGCCTTCGAAGTTGAGGCTCGAGTAGCCGTAGTCGTCGACGTCGAAGAGCTCGGGCGAGAGGCCGAAGCAGCGGGCGTGTCCCTGGCAGCGGTCCGGGTCGAGCCGGATCCTCATCGCAAGACCACCGGGAGGCTGCGGGGACCCCGCACCTGGCCACCGGCCCAGGTCACCTCGGCGCCCTCGGCGAGCGAGAACTCCGGGATGGCCGCCAGCCACTCCTCGAGCGCCACTCGCAGCTCCATGCGAGCCAGGTTGGAGCCGGCGCAACGGTGGATGCCAGAGCCGAAGGCCACGTGGCGGTTGCGGGCCCTGTCGAGCACCACCTGGTCGGAGTCTTCGAAGACCTCGGGGTCCCGGTTGGCGGCCGGGAAATTCATGAGGATCCTGTCTCCGGCCCTCATCGGGCAGCCGGCGAACTCGACGTCTCTTTGGACCACCCGGGCCATCGTCACCGGCGAGTAGGCCCGGAGCAGCTCTTCTATCGCGAGGGGCCAGACCTCCTTGTCGCTCAGCAGGCGCCTGCGGTCGTCCTCGTGCGTGGCGAGGTGCCAGAGGGAGGAGCCGATGGCGCTCCAGGTCGTGTCGACCCCGGCGATCAGCACGAGGGCGGCCGTTCCGAGCACGAGCGAGTCGTCGATCGCCTCGCCCTCCACCTCAGTCTGGAGGAGAGAGCTCAGCAGGTCCTCGCCCGGGTTCGCCCTCCGCCGGTCGAGCTCGGTGAGGAAGTACTGGATGAGCGCCTGCATGCCGGCTCTTCGCCGTTGCTGGTCGTCGGCGAACTCGAGGACGTCGCGGACCCAGCCGGTGAAGGTGTCGGAGAGCTCGGGCGGCACGCCGAGGATGTGGGCTATCACCCGGACGGGGATCTGCTGGGCGTAGTCGGCCGCCGCATCTGCCCGCTCGGCCTCCTTCAGGCCGGCCGCCAGGCTCCGGCAGAGCTCCCGGGTGAGGGGCTCGTAGCCGGCCACCTTCTTGTGGGAGAACCATGGCAGCAAAAGCCGCCTCGTCCAGGTGTGGAGAGGCGGGTCGGCCGAGATGGGCGGCAGCCCGTAGGCGAGGAGCGGCTCTTGTGGAGCCTCGCCCTCGAAGGGGATGACGGCCACCTCGAGCGAGCTGAAGTGCTCGATGTCGTGGGCGAGGGCGGTGACGTCCTCGTATCGGGTCGGAAGCCAGCTGCTCCCTCGCCTCGAGGAGTGGGCCACCGGGCAGCTCTGGCGCAGCTCGTCCCAGACCGAGAAGGGGTCGGCGATGTACTGCGGGTCGAGGACGTCGAAATCGCTTGCCCAGTCCATCTCGCCTCCGTTCTGGATGGAGCTGACCCCGGTGAGCCTAACTGCCGGCCGGCTCGCGCCCGAGAGCGCCGGCTCGCCTGCGGCGGCCAGCAGTCAGGCGCGGCGGCGCTAGGGCTCCGGCGTCTCCTCCCACCACTGGCACCACCACTCGGCCCCGACGAGGATGCGGAGCTTCGGGTGCCAGCAGTAGGAGATGTCCTTGTACGGCTCGAGGTAGTAACGGCAGCTTTCGCACCTCTCCTCGCCGGAGGGCTTACCCTTCAGCACGGCGTTGTCGGCCAGGTGACGGAGCTCGATCGAGAGCTTCTCGTCGACCTCCTTCGGCTCCGGCTCGGGGATCACGTAATCGGACACGCGGGCGAAACTAGCGGCTGGCGACAGAGCCCATTGCCTCGGCGGCCGGCTGCTACATTCGGGGCGTCGGCGAAAGCCCTGGGGAGCTGCTCGCCGTGCCGACGAACTGCTCGAGGAGGGTAATTGGCCAGCACGACGACGGACCTGACCGTAGAGCCGTCAGGTCAAGCCGAGGGCTACGAAGCTTTCAAGGTAGAGCATCGCGGGATCGATCTGATCCCTGAGCAGGACAAGAAGATGAAGCCGTCTGACTTGTTCTGGCTCTGGGCCGGAGCTGTGTGGAACGTGGAGTTCCTCGTCTACGGCGCGCTCATCATGTCGTTCGCCTTCTCGTTCTGGCAGGCCGTGGCGGCGATCCTCATCGGGAACCTCTTCTTCGCCCTCCTCGGGCTCGCCAGCCTGCAGGGGCCGGTCACCGGCACGACCGCCCTCATGGTCTCGAGGGCGCCCTTCGGGCGGAACGGCAACCGCCCGGTCTCGCTGTTCAACTGGATCACTCAGGTCGGCTTCGAGATCGAGGGCCTCTACTTCGTGGTCGAGCTGGCGAAGACCATGTTCCAGCGGGGCGGCGTCACCGCCGGCAGGGGGCTCGAGATCGGCATCATCGTGGTCGCCCTCGTGATCCAGATCATCGTGCCCTTCCTCGGCCACGCCACGATCACCAAGGTGCTCCGCTACCTCTCGCTCGTGTTCATAGTCCTCTTCGCCCTCATGGCGATCCTCGTCATCCCGCACGCCCACCTGAGCGCAGTCCACCAGCACACGAGCCTCGCCCTTTGGACGACCGGAGTCGTGCTGATCGTCTCGGCCGGCGGGCTCGGCTGGACCGAGAACGGCAACGACTACTCCCGCTATCTCTCCCGCAGCACCTCGAAGGCGAAGACCTTCTGGGCGGCCACCCTCGGCGCCGGCATCCCGGCCATCCTCCTCGAGCTGCTCGGAGCCGGCGCCTACCTCGTGAGCACGAAGACGGCGCTCGGTGTGACCGGGATACCTACGGCCTTCACGGCCTGGTTCTTCTGGCCCTTCGCCGTCCTCGCCATAGTCCAGCTCTTCGCCATCAACACGATGGACCTCTACTCCTCCGGGGTCACCTTGCAGGCGCTCGGGCTTCGCCTCTCGAGAGTGGGCTGCGTGGTCCTCGACACGATCGTCTCCGGTGCCGTGACGGCCTACATCGTCTTCAACGGCCACTTCTACCAGGACCTCTCGGGCTTCCTCGACTACATCGTCGTATGGCTGGCGCCCTGGTTCGGGATCATGATGGTCGACTGGCTCCTGCGGCGGGGCCGTTACGACCCCGGCTCGCTGGTGGGCGTGCGGGGTGGGCTCTACTGGCGCACCGGCGGCTGGAACATCCGCGCCCTCGTCGCCCAGGCGCTCGGCATGGTCGCCGCCATGATGTGGATCGACGCCGCCTTCTACCAGCCGGCTTACACCGGCCCGATCTCGAGCACCCTCGGTGGCTCCGACCTGAGCTGGGTGGCCGGCATAGTCGTCGGCAGCCTCGTCTACTTCCTCTTGTCCTGGAAGAGGGTTCGCTGGGAGCGCGAGAGGACTCCCGCTCTCGACTAGGCGGTGCAAGAGAGCCGTCCGACCGGCCTCGCGTACCTGGCCGAGGTCACCGGCCTGTTGCAGGCGGCCCGGCTGGCCCATCCGACGGCCGGCCTGTGGGAGGCCGCCGACCTGCAGTGGTGGTGGAGAGCAGACCAACACGACGATGACCGCCGGCAGCTCTTTCTTCGCGACAGCGGCCGCCCGGTGGCTGCGGTCGTGCTGGACGCCGTCGGCGGCAGGCTGCAGTGCGACCTCTTCCAGGTGGACCACGGCGATCGCCGGCTGACCGCCGGGCTCTTCGAGCGGGCCATGGGCATGCTCGAGGAGTTCCCCGACAAAGAGGTCGAGCTGTTCGTGCAGGACGACGAGCCGTTGCTCCTCGAGCTCGCGGCGAGCGCCGGTTTCTCTCACTCCGGCGAGGACGTCACCGCCTGGATCCGAGCCGGCGACGAGCGACTCGGCCCGGAGCTTCCGAGGGGCTTCCGGCTGGGGAGCCGAGCGGGGCGGACCGGGCTCCACCATCTCGCCAAGCGCAACGGCGAGCATGTCGCGAAGCGGCTCTCGGAGTGCTCCCTCTACCGGGCGGATCTCGACCTTTTCGTCGAGACCGCCGAGGGAGAGCCGGCTGCCTATGGCCTCTTTTGGGCTGACCCGGTCACCGGTGTGGGCCTCGTGGAGCCGGTGCGGACGGAGGATCGCTACCAGGGACTCGGTCTGGCGAGCCATCTCGTCGGTCGGGGGCTGGGGCTTCTCGGGCGGGCCGGCTGCCGGCGCTGCAAGATCTCCTACGACCCGGCGAACGAGCCGGCGGCCCGCGCCTACCTGCGGCGGGGCTTCGTCCCGACGACGAGGAGCCGCATCCTCACTCGCCCGCCCGGATGAGTCAGCCGGCTACGACTTCCTCACGGGCGAGGGCCGGCTCGAGCTGCTCGGGGGGACGCAGCTTGGAGCTCCACTTCTGCTCCACCTTGCCGTAGCGCCAGAAGGCGACAGCGCCGGCCCAGGTGAGGATGAACAGGCCGACGATGAAAAAGCCGGCAGTGTTGACGTTGAAGCCGGACATGGCCTGCCAGAAGGCGCCGTGCAGGTGGAGCTCCGCCGGGATGAGCCCGAGCACCTCCACCGTGCCGATGAAAAAGCAGATGGCCACCGAGAGGGCGGTGATGGCGAGGTTGTAATAGACCTTGCGGACCGGGTTGAAAAAGGCCCACCCGTAGGCGAAGTTCATGAAGCAGCCGTCGAGGGTGTCCATGAGGGCCATGCCGGCCGTGAAGAGGATCGGCAGGCACATGATCGAGTACCACGGCAGGCCGTTCGAGGCGAGAAGGGCCGTCGTGGCGAGAAGGGCGACTTCGGTGGCGGTGTCGAAGCCGAGGCCGAACAGGACCCCGACGGGGTACATCTGCCACTCCTTGGTGATGGCCTTCATCCACCTGCCGAAGAAGCGGTAGAAAAAGCCCCGGTTCTCGAGCTGGCGCTCGAGCTCCGCCTCGTCGTACTCGCCGTGGCGCATCGAGCGGAAGACCTTCACGATCCCGAGAAGGATCACGATGTTCATGACGGCGATCAGGTACAAGAAGGCAGCCGAGACGCTCGTGCCGAAGACGCCCCCGAATTGCTCGAGAGCTGACCTCCCGTGCGAGACGGCTCCGTAGACGACCTTCTCCGCCACGACGATCCCGGCCCCGATCGCCACGACGATCGAGGAGTGGCCGAGGGAGAAGAAGTAGCCGACGCTGAGGGGCCGCCGCCCATCGCTCAGCAGCTTTCGCGTCGTGTTGTCGATGGCGGAGATGTGGTCGGCGTCGAAGGCGTGACGGAGCCCGAGGGTGTAGGCGAGCACGGCCACCCCGATCCCGAGGCCCTTGTAGTGGGCCGGGATGACAAAGGCGAAGAAGATGCCGAAGCCGACGATGTGGAGCAGGAGGATGCTGGCGAACATGAGCCTGGTTCGCAGCCACTGCGCAGGCGTGAGAGAGTCACGGAGCTCCCGCAGCTTTGCTAGGGCCATCTTGGCCTTGGCCATGCGCAAGTCCTCTCTTCCCGGAGCGCGCCAGCTTACTGCGTCCAGCTCGCAGTTAGCTGCTGGAGGCGGGGCGCCGCCGGCGGCGGTGTACGCTACTGATAAGTAGCGAGCCGGGGAGGCCGTCGAGATGGGCGAGTCGCGGGCCGCCAAGCGGCGGCCGCGGGGCGAGGAGCCGACCAGTTGCGCCGAGCGGCTGGCCGACGTGGCGGGGAAGCTCGGCCGGCGCCGGTATGTCGTCGCCCTCGGTGCAAGGGCTTGGCTCCAGGCCGCCGGCCTCGAGGTTGAGCTGGCCGCCGGGCAGCGGCCGGATCGGCCGCCGCCGGCCGAACGGGCCATCTTGCTCGAGAGGAGCAAGCTCGGCCTGGAGGCGGTCGGGTCGCTCCGGCTCGACTGGGTCGCTCCCGACAAGGCGGCCGGCCTCGAGCTCTCGGGGCTGAGTCTTCCCGGCGACTGCTGGAACGGCGCCGGGGCGCTGACGGAGCGGAACGTCCTTCTTCTCCACGCCGGCATCCGGCGAGCCAGGCGAGGCGGGGCCGGCGAGGTCTTCTTCCTCTCCGAGCCGGCGCTGCTCGCCGCCCTGATCCGCTCCTGCTCGCTCTTGCGCCTCGATCGCTCCCGCCCGGCCCCGAGCGGTCTCGCCTGGGCGGCCGCCACGCTCCTGCCGGGGCGACGGGTGAGAGGCTTCGAGGCGGTGCTGCTCGAAGGCGCCGGCCTCGAGCGGCTGGCACTGTTCCTCTGAGCCTTTCGGCTCAGTCGCTCTCCCACCACTCGAGGAAGGTCACCAGCCCACCGTCTTGCCAGACCTGCAGGCCGCAACCGGGCGGGAGGTCCTCGGTCGCCGGGGCGGCGAAGAGGACGAGGCCGTCACCCGGTGGCCGATCACCGGAGAGGAGCAGGCGGAGAAGGACGACCCGGTCCGTCACCTCGGCCACGAGCCGCTCGGCGCCCTCATCGTCGAGAAGGACGAGACGGCGAGTGCGCAGCTCGCGCCCGAGCCGGTCGACCCTCTCTTCCAGCCTGGCCAGCCGGGCAGCCAGCCCCCCGTTTGCCTCTTCGCTCTCGCCGCGCTGCTCGTCCATCGCCCCGTCCTCTCACTGTCAGAAGGAGGGCCCGAGGCCGATAGCGGTCGGGGGCGCCGCCTCCCGACGAGGCTTCAGGGTAAATGGGGGGTGTTCGCCGGGGCCGGCGGCCCGAGCTCGATCCGGGAACGGTCGGCTCGCCCCCGTCCAACTCAGGGCGCCTTTGTCGCCGACTCGAGGTGGGCGAGCGACTGGTTGAGCCGCAGGACGTTCACGTAGGGCGATCCGAGGAAGCTCCAGTAGGGCCCGACGACATGGCTGGTGACGAGGCGCCGGACAGCCGAGACGGAGAGGTGGTTCGCCTTTGCCACCGCCGCAACCTGGACGTAGGCCGAGTGCGGGCTGATGTCGGGGTCGACGCCGCTTCCCGAACCGGTCACGAGCTCGTTGGTCGGCTTGATCCCCTCCTTCTCGAGGCGGCGGACCTGGGCCCGGGCGAAGTCGAGCAGCAGCTTCGACTTCGGGCCGTAGTTCTGCGAGCCCGTTGCCGAAGGGTTGTCGGTGTCGGGGCGTCCCTGGAACCACCTCGGCCCGTTCCAGTGCTGGCCTATGAGGCTCGAGCCCAGGTAGCCCCGGGGCGCGGCCACGAGGTCACCGCTTGCCTGGTGGCTGAAGAAGGCCTGCCCGATCCCGGTGATCAAGAAGGGATAGGCGAGTCCGAGCAGGACGAAGAAGATCACGGACGCAACGACGGCCCGCCGCAGGTGGACGAGCATCAGTACCACCTCACTGCTGTCAGGAAGAGGTCGATCAACTTGATGAAGGCGAAGGGGGCGATGAGGCCGCCGACTCCGTAGATGAGGACGTTCCGCCGGAGGATCTGAGCGGCGCTCATCGCCCTGAAGCGCACCCCGCGCAGGGCGAGGGGGATGAGGGCGATGATCACCAGGGCGTTGAAGATGACAGCCGAGAGCACGGCGCTCGTCGGCGAGTGGAGCCCCATGATGTTGAGCGCCTTCAACTGGGGGTAGGCGGCGACG
Organism: Actinomycetes bacterium; assembly: GCA_021803215.1. GTDB lineage: Bacteria > Actinomycetota > Acidimicrobiia > Acidimicrobiales > Bog-793 > JAJZLV01. The sequence goes on from JAJZLV010000016.1 coordinate 19,207, forward strand.
AAGAGCGCCGGGATGATGGCGAAGTACTTGGCGACGTCGTTCGCGATGGAAAAGGTGGTGAGCGCTCCTCGTGTGATGAGGAGCTGCTTCCCGATCTCGACGATGTCGAGCAGCTTGGTCGGGTTCGAGTCGAGGTCGACCATGTTCCCAGCCTCCTTGGCGGCGGTCGTGCCCGAGTTCATCGCCACCCCGACATCGGCCTGGGCGAGGGCCGGGGCGTCGTTGGTCCCGTCACCCGTCATGGCGACGAGCTTCCCGCCCTCCTGCTCGTGCTTGATGAGGGCCAGCTTCGCCTGCGGCGTCGCCTCGGCGAGGAAGTCGTCGACCCCGGCCTCGGAGGCGATGGCCGCCGCCGTGAGGGGGTTGTCGCCGGTGATCATGACCGTGCGGATCCCGAGGGACCGCATCTGGTCGAAGCGCTCCCGGATGCCCTCCTTCACGACGTCCTTCAGCTCGATGACGCCGAGGATCTTCGAGCCGTCGGCCACCGCCAGTGGCGTCGAGCCCGCGCGGGAGGTTGACTCGACGATCGTGTCGAGATCGGGCGGCACCGCCCCTCCCTGCTCGACCACCCAGCGCTTCACGGCCTCGGCGGCGCCCTTTCTGATCTTGCGACCGTCGAAGTCGAGGCCCGACATCCTCGTGGTCGCCGTGAAAGGGATGAAGAGGTGCTCGGCCCCGAGCTCGCGCTCTCTTATGTTGAAGCGCTCCTTCGCCAGCACGACGACCGAGCGGCCCTCGGGGGTCTCGTCGGCGAGCGAGGCGAGCTGAGAAGCGTCTGCCAGCTCCTCCTCGCCGGTGTCCCCGACGGGTATGAAGCGCGAGGCCATCCGGTTCCCGAGGGTGATCGTGCCCGTCTTGTCGAGCAGCAGGGTCTGGGTGTCGCCGGCTGCCTCGACCGCCCGGCCGCTCATGGCGAGGACGTTTCGCTGCACCAGGCGGTCCATGCCGGCGATTCCTATGGCGGAGAGGAGGGCGCCGATCGTCGTCGGGATGAGACAGACGAGAAGGGCGACGAGGATGACGACCGAGACGTTGGCGCCGGCGTAGTGGCCGAAGGGCTCGAGAGCCACCACCACCGGCAGGAAGATGATGGTGAGGGCCGCCAGGAGGATCGTGAGGGCGATCTCGTTCGGCGTCTTCTGCCGGCTGGCGCCCTCTACGAGCGAGATCATCCGGTCCATGAACGTCTGGCCGCGCTCGGCCGTGATCTGGACGACGATGCGGTCCGACAAGACCTTGGTGCCACCGGTGACGGCCGAGCGGTCGCCGCCCGACTCGCGGATGACAGGAGCCGACTCGCCTGTGATGGCGGACTCGTCGACCGAGGCGATGCCCTCGATGATCTCCCCGTCCGAGGGGACGAGATCTCCTGCCTCGCAGACGACGAGGTCCCCCTTGGCGAGAGAGGCGGCAGGCACCCGCTCCTCGCCCCGGCCCGGCAGCAGCTTTCGCGCCTCGGTCTCAGAGCGCATCTTCCGGAGCGTGTCGGCTTGGGCGCGCCCGCGGCCCTCTGCCACCGCCTCGGCGAAGTTGGCGAAGACGACCGTGAGGAACAGCCAGCCCGTGATCGACCAGTCGAAGAGGCCCGGGTGGACGATCGACTCGACCAGGGTGACAACGGTCCCGACGAGGACCACGAACATCACCGGGTTGCGCACCTGCACGCGGGGGTCGAGCTTCTTGAAGGCCTGACCGGCCGCCGGGACGATGATCTCCGGGTCGAACAGCCCGCGGGACCGGGCCACTCCCCTCGCCAGCTCTTTGGACTTCGGCGCCGGGCCGGCCGCCACGACCCGGTCCATCAGAAGAACCTCCCGTGAATCAGCTGCTCGACGATCGGACCGAGCGAGACGGCGGGGAAGAAGGTGAGCGCCCCGATGATGATGATGACGCCGATGACGAGGCCGGTGAAAAGCGGCGTGTCGGTGCGGAAGGTCCCGGCCGAAGCCGCCACGACCTGCTTGCCGGCGAGGACTCCGGCAAGAGCCAGGACCGGCACGATGATGGCGAACCGGCCGAGCAGCATGGCGATGGCGCCCGAGATGTTGTAAAAGGCCGTGTTGCCGTTCAGGCCGGCAAAGGCCGAGCCGTTGTTGTTGCCCTGCGACGTGAAGGCGTAGAGGATCTCGGTGAAGCCGTGCGGGCCGGCATTGAGGGCCCCGGCCCGGCCGGCCGGCAGGGCCGAGGCGATCGCCGTCAGGACGATGACGGTGATCGGCATCACGAGGGCCGCGAGAGCCGCCAGCTTCACCTCCCGCGACTGGATCTTCTTCCCGAGGTACTCCGGTGTTCGCCCCACCATGAGCCCGCCCAGGAAGACGGCGATGATGGCGAAGACCAAGATGGTGTAGAGGCCGCTTCCGACCCCGCCCGGCGTCACCTCGCCGAGCATCATCCCCGAGAGGAGCATCATCCCGCCGATCGGGGTGTAGGAGTCGTTCGCCGAGTCGACGCTCCCGGTCGAGGTCTGGGTCGAGACGATGTTGTAGAGGGTCGACTGCGAGTAGCCGAAGCGGGACTCCTTTCCTTCCATGTTGCCGCCCGGCTGGTGCTTCACCCCGGCAGCTGCCACCGCAGGGTTGCCCTGCGACTCGGCGTAGGTGGCGACGCCGAGCCAGACGCCGAAGAGGATGGTCATGGCCGCCAGCAGTGCCACTCCCTGGCGGACATTCCCCACCATCTTGCCGAAGGTGTAGGTGAGCGAGATCGGGATCGTGAGGATGAGGAAGACCGAGATGAAGTTCGTGAGGCCGGTCGGGTTCTCGAACGGCATCGCCCCGTTGGCGTTGTAGCTTCCGCCACCGTTCGTGCCGAGCTGCTTTATCACCTCCTGGGAGGCGAAGGGGCCCCGGGGGATCACCTGGTGGACGCCGTTCAGAGCGTCATGGACAGAGACCGGCCCGGCCAGGGTCTGGATGGCGCCCTCGGCGACGAAGATGACGGCGAAGACGATCGATATCGGAAGCAGGACGTAGTAGATGCCCCGGACGAGGTCGACCCAGAAGTTGCCGATCGTGGAGGACTCCCGGCGGACGAGGCCGCGGACGAGGGCGATGGCGACCGCGATGCCGACCGAGGCGCTCACGAAGTTCTGCACGGCGAGCGCCCCCATCTGGGAGAGGTAGGACATGGTCGACTCGCCGGAGTAGTTCTGCCAGTTGGTGTTCGTTACGAACGAGACAGCGGTGTTCCACGAGAGGGCCGGCGCCACGGCTCCGAGGTGCGCCGGGTTGCCCGGCAGGCTCCCTTGCAGGCGGAACATCCCGTAGAGCAGGAGGATCGCCACGCCCGAGTAGACGATGAGCGCCCCGGCGTAGCGCTGCCAGCTCTGCTCCCGCTGCGGGTCGACGCCGAGCAGGCGGTAGGTCGGGCGCTCGAGCCAGCCGAGGAAGCTCACCCGTCCCTCGTAGACGGCGGCCATGTAGGAGCCGAGGAAGCGCCAGGTGAGGGCGAGGCAGGCGACGAGCAAGAGGATGGTGAGAAAGAAGTTCATCAGAACCACTCGGCCTTGAACATCGCCACGCCGAGGTAGGCGAAGAGCACGACCGAGAGGGCCAGGAGTATCCCGTCGGTGATGCTCATACGTGCTCCAGCGCCCGCACGAGGCCGAGCATCAAGAGGACGAAAAGGAGCGTTCCGAGAACGGCGAAGAGGTCAGCCATGCGCCAGAGCCTTCCGGCCCCTCGCGTCGCCGTGGCGTCAAAAAGCCGTCCAGAGCGTCAATTCCGCGTCAACGGGGACTCGTCTCCCGGCTCAGTCCTCGCTGGCCCGGTTGGCGAGCGCCCTCGGCTCACGGCGGGCGATCACGTGTACGTCGACGTCGCAGTCCGATGCGAGGCGGATCACCTTCGAGACGATCGAGCCTCTCGTCAGCTCCTCGAGCCGGCTCCGCCGGCTCGAGCCGAGCACCACCTGGGTGATCTGGTGGGTCAAGGCGTACTCCATGAGAGCCCGAGCCGTGTCGTCGCCCTCTATCTCCCTCCACTCGGCCCCGAGCGCCGAGGCCAGCCGGCGCAGCTCGGAGAGTCTGGCGTCGTCACGGCGGGAGGACTCCGAGGAGGTGACGTGGACGACGTAGAGGTCTCCTTTCACCCGGGCCGCCAGCCGGGCGGCGCGGCGCATGACGCCTCCGGTGCCCTCCGTGGCGTCGACCGCCACCATGATGCGCTCTGTCACGTCCCAGATCTGCCTCTGGTGGCGGGCTGCCAGCCGCTCTATCAGGTGCTCGTCGACCTCGTCTGCGACGAAGCGCAAGGTGAGCTCTCTGAGGGCGGTGAGGTTGTCGGTCGAGAAGAAGTTGTTGAGGGCGTCCGGCACCTTGTCGGGCGGGTAGATGTTGCCGTGGGCCATCCGGCGCCGCAGCTGCTCGGGCGACGAGTCGATCAGCTCCAGCTGGTCGGCTCGCCGGACCACCCAGTCCGGCACCCGCTCGCGCACCCTGGCGCCGGTCATCTGCTCGACGGCGTCGGCGATGGACTCGATGTGCTGCACGTTCACCGTCGAGATGACCGAGATGCCGGCGTCGAGGATCTCGAGCACGTCCTCCCAGCGCTTCTCGTGCGCCCCTTCCTCGGGTACGTTCGTGTGGGCCAGCTCGTCGATGAGGGCCACATCGGGATGGCGGGCGATCACCGCTGCCGTGTCCATCTCCTCGAAGACCGAGCCGTGGTAGGCGACCTTCTTCCGAGCCAGCACCTCGAGGTCGCCGATGGCAGCCGCCGTGTAGGGGCGCTCGTGCGGCTCGACGAAGCCGACCACTACGTCAGAGCCGCGCTCGGCCCGGCGCTTGCCCTCGTCCAGCATGGCGACGGTCTTGCCGACGCCGGCCGAGGCGCCGATGTATATCCGGAACCTGCCGGCTGGCTCCACAGCCTCGGTCAGCTGAATCGTCTCATCGGCCATGGGCGTAACCTTCGCGTCGAGGTGTACCCCCACATGATGCCGCTCCGGCACAGGTTGGCCGGGTCGATCGCCGCCGTGGCGACGATGGGCCTGCTCGTGGCCGTCATGCTGCCCCTCCGGGCGCATCTCGCGATCGCCGTCGTGGCGCTCGTCCTGGCGGTGCCGGTCGTCGTGGCGGTCGTGATGGGAGGATCCTCGAGCGGGGTGCTCGCCGTCGCTCTCGGCTTCCTCGTCTACGACCTCCTCTTCATCCCCCCCTATGGGACCCTGCCGGTCGGCCGGGCGGAGAACTGGGTGCCCCTCGGCGTCTATGTGATCGTCATGCTCCTCACCTCGCGGGTGGTCGACCGGCTCTGGCGGGCCGAAGCGGCCAGCCGGGAGAGCGAGCACGACACGGCCAGGCTCTTCGACCTCTCGGAGCTGCTCGTGGCCGACCGGCCGCTCGAGGAGCTGACCGACATCGTCGTGCGCGACGTCCGCGAAGCCTTCGGGCTGTCGGCCGTCGCCCTGCTCATGCCGGAGCCGTCGCCGGCGGCCGCCGGGGGGGCGGTGAGGGTGGTCGCCCGCTCGGGCCGGCTCCTCGACGAGGAGGAGCTGCGCCTCGTCCTGCCGGCCGGAGGCTCGCCTTCGAGCCTCCGGGCGGTCTCGCGCCGCTCGGACGGGAGCGACGGCGAGCCGCTCGAGACGGTGGTGCTCACCATCGGGGACCGTCCGGTCGGGCTCCTTGCCATCGCCGGACGCCCGCTCGGGCGACGTCGCCGGGAGCTTTTGAGCGCCTTCGCCAACCACATCGCCCTTGCCATCGAGCGGACGATGTTGAGAGCCCAAGCCGTCCGGGTTGGCATCCTCGAGGAGGTGGACCGCCAGCGCCGGACGCTCCTCGGCGCCGTCTCGCATGACCTGCGGACTCCCTTGGCGACCATCAAGGCCTCCGCCACAGCTCTGCTCGACTCTTCCCTCCCCCTCGGGACCGAGGAACGGGCGGAGCTGACCGCGCTCATCGAGACGCAGTCGGACCGGCTCGAGCGGGTGGTGGCGAACCTGCTCGACCTGAGCCGCATCCAAGCCGGCGCCCTCGTGGCCGAGATCGAGCCTCTGACGCTCGGAGAGCTGCTCGCCGGCTCGCTCGAGGCGCTCGGACCGACCTCGTCGACGGTCGAGCTTCGGACGGCGGCCTTCAGCTCCTCGACCGTCAGCGTCGACAGGGTCCTCGTGGTGGAAGCTCTCGTGAACGTGCTCGAGAACGCCGTCAGGTACTCGCCTCCGCGGGCAAAGGTGGTCGTCTCGGCCTGCCCGCTCCGAGGCAGGAGGAGGATGCGCCTCGTCATCGCCGACGAGGGCCCCGGGATCCGGCCCGAGGACAGGGGGCGCGTCTTCGACCTCTTCGAGCAGGGGAGCGGGCCGGGGCTGCAGCCCTCTGGGGGCACCGGGCTCGGGCTCTCCATCGCGAGGGCCTTCCTCGAGGCCCAGGGCGGCTCCATCTCGGTCGACGAGCAGGCGGTGGCAGGCACGCGGATGGTCGTCGAGCTCGAAGAGCCGCCCGAGCGGCCGCTGCTCGACGAGAGCGCCCGAGGGCGGCCATGACCCGGGGACCGGTGCTCGTGATAGACGACGACCCGGCGCTTCGCAGGGTGATGAAGATCGCCCTGGAGGCGCTCGGCTACGAGGTCGCCCTCTCTCCGACCGGGCGGGCCGGCCTCTCGGAGGCGGCTTTAGGCACACCCGCGGCTGTGGTGCTCGACCTGGGTCTGCCGGACCTCGACGGCGTCGAGGTGTGCCGGCGCCTTCGGGAGTGGACCGATGTCCCGGTCATCGTCTTGTCGGCCGACGCCAACGAGGAGCGCAAGATCGAGGCGCTCGACTCCGGGGCCGACGACTACGTCACCAAGCCCTTCTCTATGGGCGAGCTGCAGGCGCGCCTGAGGGTGGCCATGCGCCGGGCCGGGCGGACCGACTCTCCGACAGCCGGGGGGGACTCGGGGGTCATCGAGGTCGGACCGCTCCGCCTCGACCCGCTCCACCTCGAGGCCTGGCTGGAGGGCGAGCCGCTCGAGCTCACCCGGCGGGAGTTCGGCTTCCTCGCCTACCTTGCGAGGAACGAGGGCCGGGTCTGCACCCAGCACATGATCCTCTCGGCCGTGTGGGGCCCGGCATACGTGCGCGAGACGCGATACCTGCGCGAGTACGCCTACCGGCTCAGGCGAAAGCTGGGCGACGACGACGGCAGCATGCTCCGCACCCGGCCAGGCATCGGCTACCAGCTCGTAGCCCCCGATGTACCGTCCCGCTGATCGGGGCTGCCAACGGTCCAGGAAAGCGCGGCTCCCCGTCGCGCAGAAGGTCGCCTTCGCTTGGACAGCGCCTTGCCCGGCGCGCTAGGCAACCAGCTGTGGCCACTGTCGAAGCCTCGGCCGAAGGGATCGTCCATGCCAGCGCGGACCGCGTCTACGCCCTCATCGCCGATCCAGCCCGGCACCAGCACTTCCTGCCGCCGGCGTTCTCCGACTTCAAAGTCGTTGCCGGAGGGAGTGGGGCCGGCAGCGAAGTCGAGTTCACGGTGACGGCGGGCGGGCGCCAGCGCCGGTACCACATGGTGGTCTCCGAACCTGAGCCGGGACGGGTGCTCGCCGAGTCGGACGCCAACTCCTCGCTCGTGACGACCTTCACAGTCACCGCCGCTGGCGAGAGCTGCCGGGTCCGCATTCACACCGCCTGGCAGGGCGCCGGCGGGCTGGGCGGTCTCTTCGAGCGGCTCTTCGCTCCAAGGGCCATGAAGAGCATCTACGAGGAGGAGCTGGGGCTCCTCGACTCCTACGCCGCCACGGCGGCTGACTGAAGCAGCTCCGGCCCGGCCCCGCTCACCGGGACCAGCAGCTCAGAGAGCCTCGCTGCCGGCGAACTCCTCGAAGGCGGCGAAGGCGCGAGGGCCGTGGACCGTGGCCGGCCCACCGTTCATGACGAGCGCGACCGAGAGAGCCTCCGCCACCTCCTGGCGGCTCGCCCCGTTGCGAGCCGCCGCCCTGGCGTGGGAGGCGATGCAACCGTCACAGCCGCGGGTGACCGCGATCGCAAGGGCGATGAGCTCTTTCACCCGGCGTGGCAAGGCGCCGTCCGCCATGGCCGCTCCGTGCAGTGCGGCGAAGCCGGACCAGGCGTCCGGCTGGGAGGAGCGGAGCCCTCTCACGGGCCCGCGCAGCTCGTTGAGGATCTCCTGTGCCTCGCCCATCCCGACCTCCCGGCGCCGATCTGCCAACCGGTCTAGCGTTTTTTGTCCGGCATCCGGGCAAGAGGGGGGCGCCTCAGGCCGCCGCGCGGTGGCGATGCCGGTCGCGGCCCGCTCTGACGGGCTCACGGGCTCACCACCCGCCCGGCCACGACCGGCGTCAAGGTGATCGCGAAGAACTGAGCGCGCCTGGTCAGCGCTGGCCAGAGCCGCCGCAGCACGCCGCGGCGACCACCAGAGCTAGGGGAGCAACGGGAGCCCCACTCCTTCCGCCTCCGCCAGGGCGGGAGGCCGCCCTTGCCGCCTCGGCTCCGGCCCGCCCGGCCAGAGACACCCTCGCCGCCCGTCGGGCGCCAGGCAGCCGGTGCTCTCGGAGCCGGTGGCCGCAGACGGGCACCATCAAAGCTTCCCGCGGGGACCGGCGGCTTCAGCCGCCAGGGGAACCGGAGCTCGGGCCTGCGGCCCGAGCTCTGTCCTGGGAGAGCTCCTACCGGTTCGATTAGGGTGACGGCGGTGTCCGATTACCGCTGCGAGGGGACGGAAGAGATCATCGGGACCGCCGAGGACCCGCTCGTCGAGGCACATCAGCTCGTCGCAGGAGCCTTCGACAGGAAGCTGCCCTTGAAGCTGATCGGAGGCCTGGCCGTGCGGGAGCTCTGTGCAGCCTTCCCGCCACGGCTGCGACGGGATCAGGACATCGACCTCGCCTGCCTGTCGAAGAGCCGTGGAGCGGTCGTCGCCTATCTGGTGGAGGCGGGTTGCGAGCCGGACCGGCGCTTCAACTCGCTCAACGGCGACCGCCAGATGTACTTCACGACGCCTGCCGGTCGCCCCCTAGACGTGATGGTCGACCGCCTGACGATGTGCCACACACTCGACTTCCGGCCATCTTTCAACGTGCTCCCGCTCACCCTCGACGTGGCAGATCTCCTCCTCACGAAGCTGCAGATCGTCGAGATGAACGAGAAGGACGCTCGCGACATCTTCCAGCTGCTCTCGGCCTTCTCGCTCGGGCCCGCCACGGCGAGTGAGCCTGCCATCAGCCAAACGCGCCTCGCCAAGGTGCTCGGGAGCGACTGGGGCTGGTGGCGAACGGTCACGGGCAATCTCGAGAAGCTTCCCGGACTGGCCGCCAGCAATCCGCGCCTCGTTCCAAAGAACGCCAACCACGACCCGCTCGAGGTGGCTCGGGAGCTCAGAGCTGTCGCCGAGTCGGCGCCCAAGTCACTGCAGTGGAAGGTGAGGGCGAAGCTCGGAGAGCGGGTCAGGTGGTACGAGCTCCCCGAAGAGGTGGCCCACTAGGCCCGAGCGGTGTTCCAGCATATGGGCAAGCCTTGACCTGGCGTGCCACCAGGTAATACTGGTGGCCCAATGAAGATCTTCTTCGCGACCGATATCCACGGCTCGGAAGTCTGTTGGAAGAAGTTCCTCAATGCGGCCGCTTTCTACAAGGCCGATCTCGTGATCCTCGGCGGGGACGTCACCGGGAAGGTGATGGTTCCGATCGTCGACTACGGGACCTACCACCATGTCGTCCTCTCGGGCGAGACGCACCGGCTCGAGAGCCAGTCCGAGCTGTTGGCCGTCGAGGGCCAGATCCGCAAGCGGGGCTACTACCCGACACGCCTCAGCCCGGAGGAGCTGCAGGCGCTTAACGACGAGGACGGCTCGATCGACCGGCGCTTCCTCACCGAGATGATGGCCACGCTCGACCGCTGGCTCGACATGGCCGACTCGAAGCTGCGGGGCGGCCAAGTACCTTGCATCGTCAACGGCGGCAACGACGACACCTTCGAGATCGACTCGGTGGTGGAGGACTCCGCCGCTGTCACCTTCGCCGAGGGCAAGGTGCTCGAGCTCGATGGCTTCTACCTGGCCTCGATGGGATATACCAACCCAACCCCGTGGAACACCTTTCGCGAGGCTCCCGAGGATGAGCTGGCCAAGCGGACCGAGAGCGTCCTCAGCCAGGTGCCTGACATGGAGCGGGCCATCTTCAACTTCCACGCGCCTCCCTATGGCTCGGGCTTGGACGAGGCGCCGGCACTCGATGCCAGCCTGCGCCCGATGCACGGTGGTGCCGCCATGGCGCCGGTCGGCTCTACGACGGTGCGCCAGTCGATCCTCACCTACCAGCCCCTGCTCTCGGTGCACGGCCACATCCATGAGAGCCGTGGCATGGCGAAGCTGGGACGGACGCTCTGCATAAACCCCGGCTCCGTCTACGGCGACGGGGTGCTCCAAGGGGCAGTGATCGATCTCGACACGAAGAAGGGCAAGGTCAGCAGGTACATCTTGGTCAACGGATGAGTCAGGTGCCGCAGCTCGCTGCGGCTCGGCAGCCAGGGGAGGGCCAGTGACAACCATCGACGAGGGTAGGACCGGCATGGGTGGCGTGGCGGGCGGTGCCGAGGCACCCTCGCTCTTCCTGCGCAAGGCCACAGGTCTCGTACGCGGCTGGTCGGTGCGCGATGCCGTCATATATGCCTGCCTCTCGACCAACGTCATAACTCTCGGCATCTACGAGTTCTCGTTCAACTCCTTCATACCGAAAGGTCAGCTGCTCACGGCAGTCCTGATCTCGGCCGTCTGGGTCTCCTTCCTTGTCGTGACCTACTCGGGGCTGGTGGTGACGATCCCCCGGGCGGGCGGCGACTACGTCTGGCAGAGCCGCATCCTCGGCGGCCCTGTCGGATTCGTCTTCGCCACAACGGGGTGGTGGTTCATCCTCTGGCTCTGGGCACCCATCTACGGCTCTGTGTTGAACGTCGAGCTCATCCAACCGCTCCTCTACACGATCGGAGCCAAAGGGGCGGCTTCCTACTTCGGCACTCACAACGGGACCATGACCATCTCCATCATCACCATCGTGCTGGCAGGTCTCCTCGTCTCGATCGGCATGTCGGCCTATGCCCGGGTGCAGAAGTGGTGCTTCGCCGGTGGGATGGTCGGCTTCGCCACCATCGTCATCCTGCTGCTGGCGTTCTCCCATGGCAGCTTCGTCTCCTCGGTGGACTCCCAGGCCGCGAAGATCTTCGGCGTGCACAACGCCTACCTGGCCACCCAGCACGCTGCCCACTCGATCGGTTACGCCGCCCCCGGCTTCGGCCTCAATGCCTTCGGGGCCAGCATGCTGCTCGTGCCGATGATGATGTTCTACCTGCTCTGGCCGAACTGGGGCTCTACGCTCTACGGGGAGATCCGCGGGGCGAGCGACTTCAAGCGCGTCTTCACAGGGATGTTCTCCGGACTGTGGCTGACCGTCGGGCTCTCGGTCATCTTCCTCCTGCTCGTTGTCAAGACAGTCGGCTGGGGCTTCTACAACAACTCCAATGCCGTCTACTGGAGCGCCATCTACGGCGGCCACACTGCTTCGCCCATCCCGATCTGGCCCTATCCGGCCATGCTCGCCGGCTGGCTGGTCCACAGCGCGGCCTTCCAGGTGGTCCTCCTTCTCGTCATGAGCCTCTGGTTCTTCGGCTGGGTCGGCACGCTCTTCCTCTCCTCGACGAGAGTGATCTTTGCGGCAGCCTTCGACCGGGTGCTGCCGGACGCCGCCGCCACCGTCTCGGAGAAGCGCAAGGTGCCGATGGCCTCGCTGGTGCTCATGCTCCTGCCGGCGATCGCCCTGAGCGCTGTCTACAGCTACTGGGTGAAGTTCCAGACCTACACCCTCGACGCGACTCTCGTGATAGCAGTCACATACCTGGTGAGCGCCTTTGCCGTGGTGATCCTGCCCTTTGTCAAAAAGGAGCTGTGGCAGGCCTCTCCCGCCAGCCGCTTCAAGATCGGGCCGGTCCCCATCGTTCCGCTGGCCGGGCTCGCGACGATGGGCCTCATAAGCTTCAATCTCTACGAGTGGATGTCGAACAGTGCCTACGGCGTCAACAACAACGGCTCTCTCGTGTTCATGGGCATCCTCTACCTGCTCGCGATAGTCCTGTACACAGTCGCCCGCCTGGTGCGCAAGCGCCAGGGAATCGACCTGTCCCTGGTGAACAAGGAGATACCGGTCGAATAGGGCCGGCCCGGCTGGGCCCGGGAACGACCTCGACGCGGCCCGGCAGGGCGCGGGCAACCCGCTCTCTGCCGGGCCGCCTTTCGGCCCCCACCCCCTCGCGGCGGATGATAGAGCGCTTGTTTTCGGACGGCGCCGAAAGCGCCCTCACCTCACGCCGCCGCCGGGCCGTCCCAGCCCTGGGACCGAGTCGGGGCCGCCCAGGCAGTGCCGCCGCGCCCTGAGCCCCGCCGACGAGGGCCCGGCCCGGGCCGCTCTGTCGGAGCCGCGGCTGCTAGCGCCGCTGGCGCGGCAGGCAGCACTGCTTGTACTTCTTCCCGCTCCCGCAGGGGCAAAGGGCATTGCGCGGTGCCGTCCTCCACCGCCGGCGCTCGGCCGCCTCGGCGAGCTCGAGCTCGCCCATGACCTCGGCGATCGGACGGCCCCGGAGGCCGAGGCTGCGCATGCGGACCAGATAAGGAAGGGCGTGCTCGTAGAAGCGCCGATAGCCCGTGCACAGGTAGTTGAGGCCCGCCTCGTGGCCCGGCGCGGTTGCGAAGCGGTCCTTCGGACACCCTCCGTTGCACAGCGCCAGGACCGAGCAGGATCGGCAGGCTCCCGGAAGGCCGTCCCGCTTGGCCTGCCCGAAGGTCACCTGGCCGAGCGACTCGACGAGCCTGCCGAGGCCGTCGGCGATCGTGCCGAGGCGATGGGAGGGTGCAACGAAGTGGTCGCAGGAGTAGACGGAGCCATCGTGCTCGAGTGCCAGGGCCCGACCGCAGCTCTCGGCCATCACACAGAGGTTCGCCGGCTGGCCGCTCACGACGAGCAATGGCTCGAGGAAGTTCTGCACGCCGACCCGCCCGACGTCGTGCCGTACCCACTCATCGAAGACGGTGCAGAGGAACTCCCCCATGGCCTCAGGCACGACCGACCAGGGGTCCAGCCGGCCACGCTCGTCGCGGCGCACGACGGGAAGGAACTGGAGCCAGGTGAGGCCCAGCTCCAGGAAGAACCGATAGGTCTCGAGGGGGTGGCGGACGTTGCGTGCCTGGAGGGAGCAGAGCACGTCCGGGTCGATACCGTGCGAGCGGAGCACGCGCAGGCCCCGGAGCGCGCGGTCGTGACTCGACCGCCCTCGCCGGTCGCGCCGGCCCTCGTCATGCAGGTGGGCAGGCCCGTCCAGGCTGAGGCCGACGAAGAAGCCGTGCTCGGCGAGGAAGGCGCCCCACTTGTCGTCAAGCAGCGTGCCGTTGGTCTGCAGGCTGTTGAGGCACTGCCAGCCCTCGGGCAGGTACCGCCGCTGGAGCTCGACCGCGAGCCGGTAGAAGTCGAGCCCGGCGAGAGTCGGCTCGCCGCCATGCCACACGAAGTGCACGAGGGGACCGGGGCTCGCATCGATGTAGCTCGCCACGTAGGCCTCGAGCACCTCCGGACGCATGCGGAACCGCTCTCCCGGTGGGAAGAGCGCTCGCTTGTCCAGGTAGTAGCAGTAACCGCAGTCGAGGTTGCAGAGCGGGCCGACGGGCTTGGCCATGACGAGGAACGGCTCGGCCGCCCGCATCGCTTGCTCGGTCACCTGGCGCGCTCCCCCTTCGGCGCCAGTCTAGGCAAGCAAAAGTTGACTTAGTTAGTCGACTTTTGTAATGTTGAGTAAATCAGTCAGATTTTATGGGAGGAGGGACGGTGCGCCACCGGGTCGTCGTCGTCGGCGGGGGAAGTGCTGGGATCACGGTCGCCGCCCGCTTGCGACGGGCGGGCGAGGACGACGTCCTTCTTGTGGATCCCACCTCCTGGCACCACTACCAGCCACTCTGGACGCTCGTCGGGGCGGGCGTCCTTTCCATCGCCAGGACCCGACGGCGCCAGGCCGACCTCGTCCCCAAGGGAGTGGCCTGGGTGCGCGACGCCGCGGTGGAGATCGACGCCGACGCCCGCGTCGTGACGACGGAGGGGGGCCTGCGGATCGGCTACGAGGTCCTTGTCTTGTGCCCCGGTGTCGAGCTCGCGTTCGACCTCGTCCCGGGTCTCACCGAAGCGATGGCCGGCCCGGACGGCTCGACCAACTATGTGGCGTCGCTCGCACCGAAGACTGCCGAGCTGGTCCGCCGCTTCCGGGGCGGACGGGCGCTGTTTTGCGCCCCCGGATCGCCGATCAAGTGCCCGGGCGCGCCGCAGAAGGCTGCCTATCTGGCCTGCGACCTGTGGCGGCGAAGCGGGGTCCTCGGAAAGGCCGATGTCACCTACGCCACGGGCGCCGGAGGCATCTTCGGCGTGCCCGAGTTCGCCACTGTCCTCGAAGAGGTCGTGGCGCGCTACGGCATCACGACCCGCTTCTCGACCGAGCTGGTCGAGATCGACCCCGGCGGCCGCAGGGCGACCTTCGAGACGACGGGGCCCGACGGCAAGAGTCGCACCAGCCTCGACTACGACCTGTTGTGGGCGGCTCCCCCGCAGCGGGCACCCGAGCTCGTCCGAGACAGCCCGTTGGCGGGCACGAGCCCTTACGGTTGGGTTCCCGTCGACCGTCACAGCTTGCGCCACGTCGACTTCCCAGAGGTCTTCGCGCTGGGGGACGTCTGCGACGCCCCCACCTCCAAGACCGGGGCGGCCATTCGTGCCCAGGCTCCCGTCGTCGTCGCGAACGTTCTCGCCACCCTGCGCGGGGAGGAGCTCGCCGGGCGCTACGACGGCTACTCGGCCTGCCCCTTCACCACGGCACGCGGCAGGATGCTTCTCGCCGAGTTCGACTACAGCCTTGCGCCGCATCCGACCCTGCCACTGATCGATACCAGGCGCGAGCGCTACGACATGTGGCTTTTGAAGCGCTACGGTCTGCCCGCTTTCTATTGGAACCTCATGCTGCGCGGCCTGGCCTGAAGCTCGCCGGCGCGCCGAGCGGCGCCGGGAGGCTTCCGGCGCGAGGCGCCGTACCAGCCTCGCCGCGTGCCGAGGATGGGCGCGCTCTCGGGCGCGGGACCGGGCCGAGGCGAGGCGGGTGCTCCCGCTCGCCCCAGCCGCGCAACGGAGAGCCAGGGACAGCTGCCGGCGGCCTCACGCGGCCGTCAGCTGTGCAGGCTGGCCTCCGGTCGTGATCGCCACCTTCCGGGGCTTGGCCGACTCGGCGAGTGGGATCGTGACGGTGAGGACGCCGTCCTCGTAGCTCGCCTCGACATGCTCGTCATCGAGCCCGTGGCCCAAGAAGAGCTCGCGGGCGAAGCTGCCCTGCGGGCGCTCGGAGATCAACACGTCGGCCCCTTCTCTGTCCCCGAAGGAGCGCTCAGCCTTCACGCTGAGCACGTCTCTCTCGAGCGAGCACTCGATCGACTGCGGGTCGACACCTGGGAGGTCGATCTGGACGACGACCCGGTCGCCGCGGCGATAGGCGTCCACGGGCAGGACCGCGCGTCCCAGTGAGTCGGGCGCTCCCCACACGGCCTGGAAGAGGCGCTCGAAGTCAGAGAACGGGTCGGTTCGCATGAGCATCATCACTCACCTCCACCTTTGCTCGATTGGGTGTCTGTCGGTGTGCTCGAGGCCCAGCGGGCCTCGTCGATCTTGACAATGCGCGACGAGGCTCTTCTATTTCCGGACGAGTGGCTGGTCTCCCGGCTCTCGGCGCCGGAGGTGGCGCCCCGCACAGGCCGTCGCCTGGGGCCCGTTGGCGCGCGAGCACCTACAGACGGAGGCCTGCGAGGACAGGGCAGCGTCGTCGCTCGCCACCACCCCGCCGGGGCATCGAGTGCTCGACAGGCAAGACCTCGATGGAGGCGCCTCTCCCGGCCAGGAGAGACCGAGGAGCGATACCGAGTACCCCCGCTGACCTCGGCTCGGCTCGCGGGGCTGTCGGCTCGGCGCTCGCGGGGAGAGCTGCAATGCGTCCGAGCAGGCGAGGAACCGGCAGGAGCTCTGCGCCGCCCCGCTGCCCGAGCGGCTCTCGAGCATGTCAAAAGAGGCCCGCGACCTGCTCGAGAGCCACCATCCTCGCGCCTGGCGACGGCGGTCCGCAGCCGCCTGGGCCGGCTCGCGGAACCTCTCAGGAGCCGCCGAGCTGGTGGAAGTACGGCACGGCGCCAGACTGGCCGAGACCGACCGCGTGGTCGTTGATCGCCTGGGCCAAGCAGTCGTACTGGTCGGGCTCGAGCGCCTGCCGGCCGGCCAGCAGATCGTCGACCACACCGGGAAGCTCCGAGCCGCCCGCTGTCACGTAGCCACGCCAGAGATCGTCTGCACCCAGGCCAGCACCTTGCATCGCACCGCCGAGCGTCTGGCGCATGAGCGCCTGGAGCTGTGGGCTGCTCATGGCAGCTCGCCGCTCTCGACAAGGCCCTGGGCCACGTCGCGCAGCTTGCGGTTGGTGCGCTGCGACGTCTCGCGAAGCAGGGCGAAGGCCTTCTCCGAGCTGATGGAGCGTCGGGCCATCAACAGGCCTTTCGCCTGGCCGATGAGATCCCGGCTCTCGAGGGCGTCCTTCAGGTGCGCAGCGACCAGCTCGAGGCGGGCGAAGGCCACCGCGTTGGCGACGACGAGGCTCGAGTCGTCGATCACGGGACGGAGCTCTCCGCTCAGCCCGGATCGGAGCCCTCCTCGGAGGTAGAACGTGAGCGCCGCCCCGACCGGCTCAGCATCGAGGGGCACTGCCAGGATCGCGGCGATCTCGGCCCTTCGCGCCGCCATCATGAGCTTTGGCCATCGCTGCTCTTCCCCAAGATCCGCGATAACGACCGGGCTCCCGCCGGTGATCGCCTCGAAGGCAGGCCCACCTGCGACAGCGGACTGGAGGGGCTCTAGAGGCTCCGCCGCCGCCGTCGCGGCGCGTAGCTCGCCTCCCCATCCCGTCCGCAGCACGACCAGGCCGACGCCCCGGACGAGCGGGCGCAGACGGGTCTCGGCAGAACGGACGACGGTGTCGAGCACACTCGCAAGCGGGGTCGCGTGGTAGGCGACGCGGAGCAGCTCGACCCCGGAGTCACCGATCCGGCCGTCCCGACTGGACGACCCGCCCTCCGTCGCTGGCCGATCGGGGCTCTGAGGGTAGCTCTCTGCCCGCAAAGAGGCGCCTCGTCGCATCGTGTCACTCGTCGAAGAGGATCGGAGTCAAAGAGAGGATCTTCTTCTGCTGGGCGCTGGCGCCGACTACTCGGACGGAACCGCCGTTCGCCGACAGCTCGTTCGTCAAGGTCACGAGCGGAGCCACACCGGCGCAATCGAGGAATCTGAGAAAGTCCATGTGCACCACGACCTGCTTTGCCGCCCCCTTGGCAATGGAGTCCAGCTCCCCGAGGATACGGCTCCTCGTCGCGATGTCCAGCTCTCCCACGAGGAAGAGATGGACTGCGCCGTGGTGGCGCTCGACCCATGCCGAAACCTCCGGCGGGGCCGACAGAAGGTCGTTCACGAGATCGACGACGGCCGTCGCAGCCATCTGCGCCCGGGCCACCGACGCCGAGAGGCGCTCGGCGGAATCGTGATCGGACGACCACTGCTCTTCGAGGAGCGACCGTCGCAGCGCCTCTTGGATCGTCGCGATCTGTCGCAGGCCATCGACGAGGACGTTGCGCTCCTCTCGCAGACGCCGGACGAGCGAGAGCTCGGGAGCAGCCCCTTCGAGGTCGCTGTAGTCGTGCACTGGGCGAGTCTCCTCCGCGCAACTCGAACCGAACAGGGTGTGGGCGGGCGGTGAGGCGCGGACAGCGCCAGCGCGAGGTGCGCGAGAAGATCCGGACATCGCGTACGAGCGAAAGCGCTGCGAGGGGCACCTCGACGAGCGCGCAGCCCACCCTAGGCGGTCGGCTGCGAGTTCAACCGACGAAGCCGCGAATCTATCGCGGTCTCGGCCCGAGATGGGTGCGCCCCCTCGCCGATTGAGGCACCTCACTCCGAGCCTGGCAAGACGAGGAAGGACGTGGCGTGACCAGAGGGTGCCGCGCCGCGGGAATAGCCAGGCCAGCCCCCGTTGTTCGGTCGGTTGGCGCAGCCGAGAGGTGGCTCCCGGCGGCGTCACGTTCACCGAACGTTAGGCAACAAAGGAGGTAGAAGATGGCACTGGGCATCCTCATCCTGCGCCTGGCGGTCGCGCTGGTCGCCGTGGCGCACGGGACCCAGAAGCTGTTCGGTTGGTTCTCCGGGGGCGGACTCGAGTCGACGGGCCGCTCGTTCGAGGAGATCGGTCTCCGGCCGGGCCGTCTGCACGCGCTCATTGCAGGGCTTGCCGAGGTAGTGGGCGGCGTCCTTTTGGCGACGGGTCTGCTCACCCCGCTCGGAGTGGCAGCCATCGTCGGCGTGATGGCTGCTGCGGTGGGACTCGTGCATCTGCGCAACGGCTTTTTCGCCAAGTCGGGCGGTTACGAGTACCCGCTCCTCATCGGGCTGGCCGCCCTCGCCATCGGTTTCGTGGGACCTGGCGCCTGGTCGCTCGACCATGTGATCGGCTGGTCGCTCTGGGGCCTGAGCTGGGGGTTCGGGGCGCTTGGGCTTGGACTCGTCGGGGCAGACGCCGTCGCCCTGCTGCGCCGGCTCGCCTCACGGTCAAGGAGCCTCGCCACGGTGGACCGCCTCGACCGTTCGGGTCACCGGCGACTGGCGGCGTGACGGGTCAGCTGATGGCCCTTCGCTGAGGTCGTGCAGGCTCCGGCCCGCTTAGGAGCCGCACGGCCTCGGCCCCTCTGGCAGCGGTTCTAGCCTGCTCAGTGGTCTCGCGCCCTCGACGCTCTGCAGCCTTGGCAAGGTCGCCGATCGGTCGCGAGGCGCCGGTGGGGGTGGCTGAGCCGGGCGGGACAGCCGAACAGACCGGCAGCCCGGCGAGCTCGGAGCAACGGATCCGACGCCGCAGGAGAGGACCCCCGACAAGGGTGCAGCGTGAGTGTTCACCATCGCTCACTCGGCTGCAACGGCTGCTGGGCCTGGAGAGAAGGAGCCGCAGGTGCGCCACGAGGAGCGCCCCAGCCCCTCTGGGCCAAAGACGCCGAACGAGCCCGCCGTGGGCATGACCAGCTGCCTGGCCCGGGCGGAGCCAAGGCAAGAGAGCTGGTAGCCTTCCCGCCTTGCTCGTTGGCGACGGCATCTGGCACGACGCCCTCGGAAGGCCGGTCGAGCTCCTGCACCCGCCG
>JAJZLV010000016.1:38450-52621 GCA_021803215.1 Actinomycetes bacterium
CTGGGACCGATACCGGTCAAAGGGATGACAGAACCGGTGGAGGTGTGCGAGCTGGTCGGGGCCAGCGCGCTGCGCCGTCGCCTCCAGGCCGCGACCCAGACCATCCCGATCCTCTTTACGGCCGTGGGCGACCCCGTCGAAGGCGGTCTCGTGCCGAGCCTCACCGAGGCGCTCTTCGCCCTCGGCGCTGGCGGCGAGGTCGTCGGCACGACCCGCTTCTGCACGCAACCGGCGGCGGCGCGCGCCACGGCGAAGGTGGGCGGGACGAAGACGCTCGACGTCGGGGCGGTGCTGACGCTCCGACCGGACCTCGTCGTCGCCAGCGCCGAGGAGAACCGCCGGGAGGACGTCGAGGCGCTGATCGACGCCGGCCTTCGCGTCTATGTGTCGCTCCCCCGAACGGTGGCCGAGGCGATGGAGCTGCTCGCCGATCTCGCCGGGATGCTCCGGCGGGAGACGGCGGCGGGCTTTATCGACGAGGCACGGGCGGCGGTGCGTGAGCTCGCAAGGGGGGCGGTCTCGCCGCCCCGCGTCTTCGTGCCGATCTGGCGCCGGCCCTATATGGCAGTCGGCTCGGGCACATACGCCGGCGATCTCCTCCGCGTCTGCGGCGGCGCCAACGTCTATGCCACCTCGCCGGAGCGCTACCCGACGGTCACGCTCGACGAGGTCGCCGCCCTCGACCCGGAGGTCGTGCTGCTCCCGAGCGAGCCGTACCGCTTCGGCCCGAGACACCTCGCCGACTTCGAACGGTTCCCGCAGATGAGCGCCGTCAGCCAGGGGCGGGTGCACCTGGTAGACGGCCGGCACCTCACCTGGTACGGCCCCCGCATGGCCGACGGGCTGCGGTCGGTCGCCGCCCTTTTGGGCGGCCGTGGAGTCGCGCCCCGCCGGGGCGCGACGGCGTGAGCTGCCGGCTCGTCGCCCTCTGCGTCGGACGCGAACGGCCCGGCCCGCCTGGGGCAGCTCTCGGCCGTCGTCGCCCTCTGGTAGAAGACCGACGGCCTCGAAGACGGCCCCGTCCTGCGCCCGGAGAGGAAACACGGCTGGGCTCTGGTCCTGACCGGCCCAGGCGCCGCAGGCCGGCCAGATGCACCCGGCGAGCACCTCTAAAGCACCAGCTATAGACGGTGGTGAGGTCGCTCGGCACCGCGGGCACCAGGGCAGGCAGATGCCGTCGGCCAGTGCCCGCAAGGTGGTGCCTCGTGCCGGCAGGTCGGCAGCCGGCCACCTCTGCGCCGTCGCTCCGGAAAAGCGGCATCTCGCCGAGGGCGGCTTAGTCAAAGCGTGCTGGCCCCCGCAGCAGGCCGGCCGGCGCTCACCTCGAACGCCGGTCGGCGGCAAGTGGCGCCTCGACCAGAGGCCGGCGACTTGGCGGATTCCCGGTCGGCCCGGGATACAGCCACCGAGCCGCTTCCCGAGTGCCGACGGCCAACGGTGGTCTCTCGCTCGGATCGTTCCCTGCCCGTTGCGCCTCGGCGTTAGGTGCGAAGCGCCGCTCTCGGAGCGCTCCCAGGACGCAGGCGAGGGGGCTGGTCGGCCGGGCCCGATCTCTCCGGTGCCGGACCGGCCCCAGGACGACCGACGAGCTCGGCCGCCCAGGCGCTGGCAGGGTGCCGAGCTCGGTCGCGCCCTTCCTTCTCCCGCCGACCGAGGACAGGTGGTCTTCTCCCAACTGAGCCGGCACCGGCAGCCTTCTTGCCGGCACCCGGCAAGCGCGTGCCCCGCTCCTTGCACAGCTGGAGTCTCCAGCACCGGGCTTTGATGCGACGGCGGCACCTGCCGAGTTGCTCAAGCTCGCTGCGGGCCGGCCGGGCCGGCCGGCTCACGCGATCCGGAACGCCACCTTGAACGATCGGCTGAGGCGACCCGGCTGGGTCATGCGCTTCGTCGGGCGCCTTCGGCCAGCCCTCTGGACGGCGTCGGCAACTCGAGGACCGCCCCGGTCTTTGACGGCGATCTGGCGAGCGTGGCATAGCGCTCGACTCGTCGCCGGAGCGACTCGTCGGCCGAGAGCTCGAACCGAATGGCGCGCTCGAGCGCAGCTCCCAGCTCCGCGTCGTCTCGCAGCACGGTGATCAGGGAACCGGGCTCGGGGATCGGTCCTATCACCTTCGGCTCTCGCTCCCTTCGGGCGACGCCCACCAACCCCCGGAGTAGAGCGATACAGCTCCAGACCGCTGCGAGCCCGACCAGCAGGGTCATCCCGTTCATGGCGTCCGCCCGACAAGCGGGGCCGGCGTCTCAGCCGGGGGCCAGAAGGGGAGGAAGAAAGACCACGAGCCTCTGCACGACAGCTTGCCGGACGGCACGGCATCCCCGTTGGCTCCTGGGCGCGCGAGCTGCGAGAACGGACAACCGGGAGAGGTAACAGGCCTCGGGCCGGAAGGCTTGACCGAGGCGGGCACTCGATGGACCGCCGGCGGCGCCGCCCGGCGTTGGTGCACCGGTGCCGGTGGGATGGGGCTGGTCTGGTTCGTGACCGCGCCAGTGGCGGTGCAGGCGCACAAGACGACCGCCATGGCGAGCAGCTTCAACCACCGGTGTCTGGCAGCGGTCTCCCGGAGGGTGACCTCCTTCGGCCCCTCCGCGTCGCGCAGGGCTCTCTCCGCCCAGCTGACGTCGATGGTCCCGGGCTCGGTCTCGAGCTTCGAGCCGGCCTCGACGACCGGGCTCAGGGCTCGTTCAAGGGGGCTGACTGGTGACGTGATGGTCATCGGGAACCTCCCGCGCTCGATGTCCTCCTTTTCCTCAGAGCGTTGCCGCTGACCGGAATTGTTAGCACTCTCGCTCGATCACTGCCAGGGCGCGGCCGCAGCGCCGGCTGGCGTCCTACTTGGCGCCGGCCAGGCGCCCGAGAGCCTGCTCGGGACCCAGAAGCCCAAAGAAAACGGGGACCCTCCGGGTCCCCGTTTGACCGACTATTCGGTTGTCGTCATTCAGTTGTAGTCGCCCTTCTGGCGCCGCTGGGCCGTGCAATGGTGGAGAAACGCGGCGGGGGAGTGCGGAGCCTCCTCGCCAGGACTCTCCTGGCAACCTTCGTCCACCTCCTCACCAGGGCTGAGCTCGTCCCTCCCGCCGTTTCTGGTTGAAAGGCGCAAAGCGACTGGGCAGAAGGGCTGCCCCAGCCGGAAGAGCGGCACTCCTAGGGCGGGGAGCGCTCGAGTGCAACTCGTATCATGGCGGAAACCTCCTTCAAAAGGTTGCTTCCTCCGGTCGATCAAGGCTTCTCTGGGACAATTGATACCCACCGGCGCCGCCTCGTGCAAGACCTTTCACCAGGCACGACGCGGTGCATGAGTGGCGGGGCTGGCGTGGCCGCCCACCCGGGGCGCATCTCGGTCATGACGTCCCGGCCTCTGGCTCCGCCCTCCGTAGCTCGGCCCTGAAGGCGTCGTAGTACGCCTCGTAGATGAGGTCGGACTCCCGCGCCCGCTGGTGGCGGAGAGCGGTGAGCACCCATCCGATGCGCTGGCGGACGTCCCCGATGTCGACCTCCTCGCCGTTCTCTCCGAGCTCCTGGCGGAGGCCCGAGATCATCTCGCGCAGCTTGAGGTACTGGAGGCGAAGGGCTCGCGCCCGGTTGCGCATCCGCGGCTGGCTACGAGAGAGGTCGGACAGGAGGCTGTCGGGGCGTTCGGCGTTCGCAAGCTCCTCGGCGGTGACGGCCTCGAGATCGCCGAGGGCGCCAAGCACCGCCTCGAACCAGGGTCCTTCTCTTCGCGGGGCCGCTTCGGCCAGGGCCGCCTCGAGGCTGTGCATGGCCGAAAGGGTCCGGTCCCGGTCGACCTGGTGGGCACGGAGACCGCTTCGCTGCCTTTCGGTGAAACCTCTGGCGTGCTCCTCGCCTCTCATCTCTGCCTACCGTCCGGGCGCCCTCTCTCGGCTGTGCGCCAGCTCCACCTCGAGCTGCTCGATGGTCGCCTGCAGCTTGGCGAGCTCTTGTTGGAGGGCCAGCACCTTCTTCACACCGGCGATGTTGAGCCCGTCCCCCGTGAGAGCCGCGATCCGGCGTAGCCGCTCGACGTCCTCGCCGCTGTAGCGGCGGGTGCCGCCCTCGCTGCGCGCCGGCTGCACCAAGCCCTCGCGCTCGTAGATCCGCAGCGTCTGGGGGTGCACGCCGGCCAGCTCGGCCGCGACCGAGATGGCGAAGACGCCGCGCCCTGCCTCGGGCCACTGCATCAGAGCTCCCACCAGGAGGCGACGATCCGCCGCAGGAGGTCGGAGACCTCCGAGATCCAGCGGTCCGCCGGCGCAACTTCGGGTGCCCGCCCACCGGCGGGCTCGTACCACACCGGCCAGCCGCCCAGAGCGACGTCGTCCGGCCGAGGTCGCGAGCTGCCCAGGAAGACCGGCTGGCCACCAGAGTCGCGCCGGGCGCCCTGGCGCGACCCGTCGGCATCGGCGCCCGAGAGGTCGCGGACCCGGACCCGGAGCCGAGCTCCCTCGAGCTGGCGGTCGTAGAGGGCACGACGCTCCGGGTCGCCGAGGACCTCGTAGGCCTCGGTGATCTCCCGGAAGCGGGCGGCGGCATCCGGGTCCTCTGGATGGGAATCGGGGTGGACCCCCATGGCGAGGCGCCGGTAGGCGCCGACGATGTCGTGACGCGAGGCGCCCCTGCTCACCTCGAGGCGGGTGTAGTAGTCGCTGCTTCCGTTTGCGCCCATATCGGTCGACCTGCAATATCTACGTTACAGTTGACAGATTTTCTTCGTAGTCATTATCATAGCCACCGCCACAGCGCCCGCAAAGACGCTGTGAGCGGGTGACACGCAAGTTGGACAGCGCCAGATCTTCCGATCGAGAGGAGGAGCCGAGATGCTGATGCGCACAGATCCCTTCCGTGAGCTCGAGCGACTGACCCAGCAGGTCTTCGGAACCGGCGGCCGCCCGAACCTGATGCCCATGGACGCCTTCAGAAAGGGCGACCAGTTCTTCGTGCGATTCGACCTCCCAGGGGTCGAGCGCGACTCGATCGAGCTCACGGTCGAAGAGAACGTCCTCACCGTGAAAGCCGAGCGATCCTTGGCGAGTCAAGACGGCATCGAGTCGATCGTGGCCGAGCGCCCGTCGGGGACCTTCACCCGCCAGCTCTTCCTCGGCGACACGCTCGACTCCGACCGCATCGAGGCCAACTACAGCGACGGCGTCCTTGCCCTCACCATCCCGGTTCGCGAGGCGGCGAAACCCCGCCGGGTCGAGATCACCTCGGGGAGTCGGCAAGAGGAGCTCGACGCGGTCTCCTGAGGAGAGCTCCGAGCGAGCCGCGGGCGGAGCGGGTCGCGGGCAAGGGTCGCCCGCTCGAGAGGGCCACGACGGCTCTTTTCGGGCTGCGGGCTTGCACGAGAGAAGGCGGGTGACAAGCCGGCCTCCCAAGACGAGGGCGACCGGGCGGCGAGCTGAGCGGGCGGCGGGCCCGCCGGCGCGCCCGCCCGAGGAGGCGAGGTGGAGACTTGCCGGCGCCGCCTTCCCGAGGGCGTCGAGCGACCGACCCGGTCGGTCAAGAGGGTGTGAGGAGCCGGCTCTCGTCGACCGCGACCGAGATGCCCGACGCCCCGCTCCATGAGAACCTGCCGTCCTCGCGCACGACGACGCTCAGGCGGTCGTCGCCGACCGGTATGTCATCGAGCTCGACCGCTCCCCACTCGGGGGGGAGAGCCGGCGCCAACTTGACAATGCCTCGTGGGAGGTCGGGGTCGATCCCGAGGAGTGCCGTGAGGACGCCGACGGGTGCAGCCGACGCCCACGCCTGGGGGGAGCCGGCGGCCGGGTATGGCACGGGGCCGGGGACCTCCGTCTTGTCGAACCCGCAGAAGAGCTCGGGGAGGCGACCCGAGAAGTAGGCGGCCGCCTCGAGCAGGCCCACCGCCACCCGCTGGGCCTGGCGCAGGAAGCCGTAGCGGCGGAGCCCTGCGGCGCACAGTGCCGTGTCGTGAGGCCACACCGAGCCGTTGTGATAGCTCGCCGGGTTGTAGGCGCCCATGGTGGTGGCAAGCGTGCGGACGCCGTAGCCGCTGAAGAGCTCAGGCGAGACAAGACGCTCTGCCACGAGCGCCGCCTTGTCGGGCTCGACCGCGCCCGCCCAGAGCGCGTGACCCATGTTCGAGGCGAGGGCGTCTATCGGGCGCTTCTCTCCGTCGAGGCCGACGGCGAAGAAACCTCGATCGGCCAACCAGAAGTCGTCGTTGAAGCGGCGCTTGAACGAGCTGGCGCGCTCTTTCCAGTAGGCGGCACCCTCGGAGTCGCCCCGGCACGTTGCGAGCTCGGCGCGAGCCGCGTAGGCCGCATAGACATAGGCCTGCACCTCGACCAGGGCGATGGGCGGCTGGGCGAGGCTCCCGTCGGCATAGTTCACGCCGTCGGCCGAGTCCTTCCAGCCCTGGTTCCGAAGCCCGCGGTCCGTCGAGCGGAGGTACTCGACGTAGCCGTCGCCGTCCTTGTCGCCGTAGCCGTCGATCCAGCGGAGTGCCGCGTCGGCGGCCGGCAACAGCTCGTCGACCACGTCGGGGGCTGCCCCCCAGCGGGCGAGCTGCCCGAGCACGACGACGAACAGGGGTGTCGCGTCGACCGAGCCGAAATACCGCTCGGCGCCGCCCAGGGCGAGCGACACGTCGGCCCCGAACCGGAGCTCGTGGAGGATCCGGCCCGGCTCCTCTTCGCTCATCGGGTCGACGGTCCTGCCTTGGTGGCGGGCGAGCGCCCGCAACGTGCCGAGGGCAAGCTCGGGATCGAGGGCGAGACCGAGCGAGCTCGTGATCAGCGAGTCTCGCCCGAAGAGCGCCATGAACCAAGGGGCGCCGGCTGCCACCACGTCGAGGTCCGGCTCCGCCGGGTCCGAGAGGCGGAGGGCGGCCAGGTCCTCCCCGCTGCGGGCGATCGTCAGGGTCAGCGGCAACGAGTCCGAGCGGAGGGTCGGGCTCGTCCGGTGCCACTCGGCGATCTCGCGCGATGGGGAGGCTTGCTCGACCGGCACCCCGAGCGGGAACCGCATGGGCATCTCCTCGCCATCGACCGCCGCCACGACGGCGATCGATGTCCGCCACTCGCCGTGCGCCGGGACCACGATCCTGTAAAAGAGCGAGTCGGCCGCCACGGTGGCTCCGGGCGCGAGAACGCGCACGGCCCTCTCGCTCTGGCCGTGGCGCGCCGAGGCCGACCAGACCTCGGCGCCGGCAGCCGCCGCGGCCGGTGCCGCCTCTTCTGCTCGCCCTGCCTTCACGACGAAGAGGTCGGCGAAGTCGGCACCGACCTCCAGGCTGAGGGTCAGCCCGGCGGGCTCGTTCCCGTAGTTGTGCACGCAGAGGTCCTCTCGCATCCCGCTTGCGACGTAGCGGCGACGCTCGATGAGCACTGTCGGCTCGACGTGACCGTCTCGAAGGCGGCTGCGGACCATGAAGGTGCCTGCGAACGGCTCCACCGTGTAGCCGCCGAGCGGGTCGACCGGAGTCCCGTCGACGCGCAGCCTCCAGCGCGAGATGATCCTGGCGTCTCGGACGAACAGCCCGTGGGCTGGGCCATCGATGTCACCACCGGGCCCGCTGACGGCGAACGAGGTCCCCTCCACGAGGACCTGGCCGCCCCGCTCTGAGGACTCGGCGCCGAATCCCGAGCCCGTCCGTTGGCGGGCATCGACATGTGCAAGCGGGTGGCCTGCTGGGTCCGGGCCGTCCCACGACTGCCGTGAGATCACAGTAAGAGAATAGCTACTATTGGAGTCGTAACTTTGGACCTCTGGCGGAGGGAGCGCGTGAGAGCCGTGGGGACGACTCGTTGGGACGAGCAAGCCGGCGCCGTCGCCGATCCCGAGCCGGCAGAGCTGGACGCCGTCCTCGGCGACGAGCGGGCACCACTGTTCAGCGTGGGACAGGTCTCCGAGCTCGTCGGCATGCAGCCGGGGTTCCTCCGCCGCCTCGACTCGATGGGAGTTGTCAGCCCTAGCCGGAGCGGGGGGGATCACCGCCGCTACAGCAGAGCCGACATCCGGCGCCTCCTCGACGCGCGAGCCCTCATGCGCGACGGGGTGAGCGTCGCCGGCGTCCGTCACGTCTTCGAGCTGAA
Organism: Actinomycetes bacterium; assembly: GCA_021803215.1. Lineage (GTDB taxonomy): Bacteria > Actinomycetota > Acidimicrobiia > Acidimicrobiales > Bog-793 > JAJZLV01. The sequence goes on from JAJZLV010000016.1 coordinate 46,509, forward strand.
AGACAGGGTGGTCGAGCTCGAAGAGGCGTTGCGGATGGCCCGAAAGGGCGCCGGCGGGCGGCGATCCTCTCGACGATCTGCCGGGCGCCAGCCGGGCCACGACCTGGCGGCGGGCGATGAGGTCACTTGAAGGAGAAAGGAAGCAAGCGATGGTGGCGCTGTCAGCGGAAATGCACGACGGCCGGCCGTCGGCGGCCGCCCAAAAGCCCTTGCGCATCGGCATGCTGGCGCCCCCCTGGTTCGCCGTTCCCCCGTCGGGCTACGGGGGGATCGAGGCGATGGTGGCCGGGCTGGTGAACGGGCTGGTCGCCCGCGGTCATCACGTGGTGCTCGTCGGTGCCGGGGAGCCCAAGACGGCCGCCCAGCGCTTCCACGCCGTCTTCTCGGATCCTCCCTCCCAGCGCCTCGGCGAGCCGATGCCAGAGGTGCTCCACGCCGCTGCCGCCGCCGCTCTCCTCGAGCGTGAGGAGCTCGACCTCGTCCACGACCACACCCTCGCCGGACCGCTTCTCGCCCGGGGCAGGCACATCCCGACGGTCGTGACCGCCCACGGCCCGGTGAGCGGCGAGCCGGGCGACTATCTCGTCGCTCTCGGCACCTCGGTCGACGTAGTCGCCATCTCGCAGGCGCAGCGGCGGCTCCGGCCGGAGGTGAACTGGCTCACGACCGTGCACAACGGCATCGAGGTCTCCTCGTTCCCGCTGGGCAAAGGTGACGGCGGCTACCTGCTCTTCCTCGGTCGCTTCAACGCGGACAAGGGTGCCCACCTGGCGATCGACGCGGCCCGGGCTGCCGGCCGACGCCTCCTCCTCGCCGGCAAGCTCAACGAGCCCGCCGAGCGGTCCTACTTCGCCGAGGCGGTCGCGCCCCGGCTCGGCGGGGCTGTCGAGTACGTGGGCGAGGCGGACGCCGTCACCAAGCGGGAGCTGCTCGCCGGGGCCGAGGCGCTCCTCTTCCCGGTGCAGTGGGACGAACCGTTCGGCCTCGTGATGGTAGAGGCCATGGCCTGCGGGACCCCGGTCGTCGCGCTTCGACGCGGGAGCGTGCCAGAGATAGTCTCCGACGGCGAGAGCGGCTTCGTCGTCGACGACGAAGAGGGGCTCGTCCGGGCGATCGGCGCCGTCGAGCTGCTCGACCGCCGACGCTGCCGAGCCCGCGCCGAGCTCTTCGACAATGCCCGCATGCTCGAGGGCTACGAGGCGGCCTACCGCTCGGTGCTGGAGGGGCGGGAGCTCTCTGCAAGAGCCCGCCCCGAAGACTCGGTCCTCGTCTTGGCATAGCCTGGAGGGGCCCACGCTGGGCGAGCGGCTGGCCACGACCACGACGCCTGGACCGTCCCGCTCAGAGCCTTCCCACACCCGGCCGGGAGCGGTTACAGCGCCTGAGCCGGAAGGGCCGGAGTTGTAGCCAGACCCGTAGTTCTCGAGCCCTGCGTTGACCGCCGGTGGCGCGGACGACAAGCGGCTGCCGATCCGGTCCCCGCCCAGGAGCCGCTCCTCTCGCCGAGAGACGCTCGGGGTCCCACCACTCCGCCGTCCGGCGCCTCGTTTCGCTCGAGCTACCCGGGAAGCTCGGCTGGCCCGCCGCGGCTATCGGCAGCTCAGCCGGCCGCCTCGCTCCCGACCGGGGAGCTAGTCGCCAGCCGCCTCGCCGTCGCCGACGAGGAGAAGCGGGCAGCGGCCCTTGTCAGCGAGCTCTTTTGCCACCCGACCGAGGCCGCCGTGGGCGGCATGGTCGCGGCCGTGCCGGCCGACCACGAGGAGGTCGAAGCCATGCTCCAGGAGGTAAGAGGAGAGAGCCTCCGCCGGACGGTCGCCGACGACGGCATGGACGGCAGCCCGGGGCCGCTCGTGCCCGAGGCCTGCCACCTGCTGCTCGGCGGCGCCGACAAGCGGGCCCACCTCGTCGGCGAAGGCAGCCCGCCGGTCCTCGGCGGTCTCTCCCTGGCTGGCGGAGGCCACGACCAGGACCGTCACCTCTCCCTCGCTCGCCGACGCCAGGGAGAGTCCGGCGCGAAGGGCCGCCTCGGCTCCCCTCGAGCCATCGAACCCGACGAGGACTCTTCTGAACATCTCGACCCTCCCAAAGGCAGCTGGCAGTTCTGGCCTATTTCATGGCGGCGACGACGGCAAGCAACACGAGGAGGGCGGCGAGCATGTACCCGACATAGGCCTCGAGACGGCCGGATTGGAGCCGCCTGGCGTGGCCTGACAGCCGGAGCCAGGCCCGGCGTGCCGGCCGGTACAGGTATCGCTCGATCGGCTCGACCACCTGGGTGCGCACCTCGACGTGGGCGTGGTCCTCCTCGCCGGCCGGGACGCTCGCCGCGGCGCCCTGGCTGGTGGTGCTTCGCTGCGGCCCGAGCACGTTGGCGAGCACGTGCCGCAGCACGTTGGCATAGCCGAAGGGGCTGTAGCTGTCCGGACCGGCCACCCCGGCGGTGGCAGAGTGCCAGGCGGGAACGCGACGGATGCGGAGCAGCCGTCCGCCCGAGAGGCCGAGGGCGAAAAGACCCACCGAGACGAGGCCGATCGGGAGGACGACGAAGAGCCAGGAGGGCGAGAGGATCGAGAAGCCGGCGAAGACCGGCTGGAGCACCCACGGCCCCTTCAGAGCCCCGATCGTCCTAGCGTGCGGGACGATCGGGGCAAGGCCGTCCGCGATGAAGCGGACCACCCACGGCGCTGCGGCGGAAAGGCCGAGGCAGGCGGCGCCCATGAGGAACAGGCCGGCCCGCCCGGCTGCCCCGCCGTCGAGCGCCCGGCTCGCCCTTCCCCTGCGAGCCGGGCGGCCGAGCACGACCAGGCCCACGAGGCGGATGAAGCAGAGCAGGGCGATCCCCGCCGTGAGCGCCACCAGGGCGCCCCCGATGGCCATCGCCAGTCGGAGGGCCAATTGGTGGACTCGGAACTACTGCATGAGGGCTTCTAGGATGAACCACTCGGAGACGAAACCGATCGTCGGCGGCAGCCCTGCCAAGCTGACGCATCCGACTCCGAAGACACTGCCGCTCCAGCGAGAGCGGTGCCCGACACCCCGGAGCGACTCGAGGCGGTCGGTCCCGAAGTCGGACTCGAAGAAGGCGGAGGAGGCGAAGAGGGAGGTCTTCGCCACGGCGTGGGAGAGCACCTGCAGGCTGGCGGCCAGGAGGCCGACGGCCACAACCCCGGTGTGATGGGTCGATGCGCCGGCAAGCGCCACGCCGTAGGCGACGACGATGATCCCGGCGTTCTCGACGCTCGAGTAGGCGATGACCCGGTTGAGCCCGGACTGGACGGCGGCGAAGACGATCCCGAGGACGCCGGTGGCGCCTCCGAGCACGAGGAGAGCGACTGCCAGCCATGCAGGCGGTCTGCCGAGGACGCCGAGGAAGCGCCAAAGCCCGTAGAAACCGATGTTGACTGCTACGCCTGCCAGCGCCGCCCGGATGGGACCCGGGGCGGCCGGGTAGCCGCGGGGCAGCCAGACCTGGAACGGAACGAGGCCGGCCTTGGCGGCAAAGCCTGCGACCACGAGGGCGAAGGCGGCGTCGTGCAGGGCACCGGCTGGGATCGCCGACCAGGCGCTGAAGGCGAAGCTGTGGGCCCTGCCGGCTAAAAGGAGGAAGCCGAGGAGAAGGCCCGCCCCGCTCGCCTTGCCGACCCCGAGCGTCACCCAGCTGGCCCTCGCCCCTCTCCGGTCGATCCGGCGGATCCCGACGAGCAGGTAGAAGGCGACTGTCACCGCTTCCCAAGCGAACAGGAAGGTGAAGGCGTCGCCAGCCAAGATGACAACCGAGACCGCTCCGAGGAGCAGGCTGTAACCCGCCCCGGTGCCGTGCCCCGGGAGCCTGTTCTCGGGCTGGCACCAGCTGACGAGGCAGGCCGAAACGAGAGTCCCGAGCCCTCCGACGAGGGTGAGGAAGAGGCCGGCCAGCGGATCGAGACGAAGGATCGTCTCGCCCAGCCCGAGCGTGGAGCCGAGGCTCACCACCTGCCCGCGGCCGAGCACCATTCGCACACCGGCGGCTGTGACGAGACCACTTCCGGCCAGGGCCAAGGAGAACGGGAGCGGTCGGGCCCACCGAGGCTTGGTGCCTGCCAGCAGGTCGACGGCAGCCCCGGCGGCCCAGACGACCATGGCGGCCAGCAACAGGGCGGCGGTCATGACCGCGACCGCCGGGAGGGCAGCAGGCCGATCCCTAGCAGGATGCCGTGCAGCAGGCTGAACGGGCTCGGAGGCGAGCCCGGGACCCAGACGTCGACGGGCAGGATGTCGCCCACTCCCGATCCAGTGGCATAGCTCGGATGGACGAGGCCACCGCTCGTGGCGTCGGTCCCGGCCGCCACCACCACCTTCGGATCGGGCATCGCCTCGAGAGTGGTTCGCAGTGGGCCGGCCATGCCGATCGTGCCGGCCCCGGTGACAAGGAGGAGATCCGCATGCCGCGGTGACGCCGTGAAGTAGATCCCGAGGCGCTGGGCGTCGTAGACGGGGTTGGTGAGAGCGGCCACCTCCCACTCCTCGGCGCCGTCCGAGCCGGCGTCGACGTGGCGGATGTAGATGGAGCGGCGGAGGGCTCTAACCCGGCGGGCGAGGTCGCCTCGCAGCTCGGCGAGAGCCGCGTCGTCCTCGAGGAGCCGGGGAACGATGAGGGCCGAGCGGTCGGCGGCCGCGGTCTCGATCGAGGAGGTGAAGGCGAAGCTGTCGGGTCGCTCCGCCACGCAGCGGCCACAGAGGATGCAGCGGCCGCGATCGAGCTCAAGCGCGCCGTTCGCGTCAGCTGTGATGGCACCGGTCGGGCAGAGGGTGACGGCCTCGCCGGCGCTGCCGGGTGCCCCGCCTGCCGGCAGCACCTCGACGGCACCTTTGAAATTCGGGCCGTAGCCGTCCGGACGGCGGGGATAGCCGGTGGTGACTATGCCGTCGCGCAAGCCGCGCACCATCCATGCCATCAGCCCGCTACTCCGGCGATCGAGAGGCCGAAGCTGGCCTCGATGAAGACGAAGTCCGTGAAGATGTCCTTCGAAAAGGCGTGCGAGAAGAGGGCAAGGTTGTGAAAGGAGGCGGATCGCGGCTTCACGCGGCAAAGCCGTCCCCCCTCTACCTGCACGAGGTAGACGAGCTCGCCCTGGGGAGCCTCGACGGAGGCGAGGCTCCAACCGCTCACCGGTTCGAGCGCCTCCGCCCATGTCGGGTCCTTCGTATCGGCCAGCTCGTCGAGCGCCTGGCGCACCAAGTGGAACGCCTGGCCGATCTCGAAGACCCGAACGCGCTGGCGGGACAGAGCGTCGCCCTCGCGAAAGCCGGCAGCTGTCTCGAAGCCGAGGAAGCGGTAGCCACCGTAAGGGCGCTCCCTTCGGACGTCCCCGGCGAGGCCCGAGCCGCGCCCGAGCGGGCCGAGGGCGCCGTGAGACTCGACGAGCTCGCGCGGGAGCACCCCGGTCCCGCGGAGCCGGTCCAGAAATGAGGCCGTCTCCATGAGCGCCCGCGTGTCAGCTGCCAGCCTCGCCTCCAGCTGGTTCAGGCGGGCGAGAGCTTCCCCGGCTTCGAGCTCGAGTCCGCCGCTCACGCCGCCGGGGACGACGACGCCGCGGCCGAACCGGTGCCCGCAGAGTCTGGCCCGCAGTCGGAGCACCTCTTCTTTGTGGAGCGACAGCCGCGCCTGGGCTACCGCCTGGCCGGCGCCTTCGGTGTGGCGCACCATCGAGTCGAGGTGTACCGCGATCCGCTCCAGCTCGGCGTGGACGACCCGCGCCAACTGGGCCGCTCGGGGCGCTTCGGTTCCCGAGAGGGCCTCGATCGCCTGGCTGAAGGCGAGGGCGTGGGCGACCGAGCTCGTCCCCTCCACCCGCTCGGCCAGCAGCACGGCCTCTTCGAGCCCGAGAGAGCCGAAGCGCCGGTCGAGCCCCCGGTGCTTGTGGTAGACGCGGGTTCGCAGGTGGGGGATCTCCTCTCCCGAAGTCTCTACGAGGTACTCGACGCTCTCGAAGACACCCGAGCGCACCGGGCCGTAGGGGATGGTGAAGACCCCCTCGCCGGTGACGTGCCCGGGGAGAGGCGAGGTGTCGAGCTCGACCTCGGCCGGTTCGCTGCTCTCGCCCGGCCGCGGGCGCCGCGAGCGGTCAGCCAGG
>JAJZLV010000063.1 GCA_021803215.1 Actinomycetes bacterium
GGGCCTCGCATGAAGCCGGTCTCGCCGGTCGAAAAGGGCGGGAAGTTGTAGTGGTGCATGTAGCGCTTCGAGTCATCGATGCCGATCGTGTCGAGCAGCTGGTTCATGCGCGGCATGCCGAGCGTGGCGATGTTGAGCACCTGGGTGTCGCCCCGCTGGAAGAGGCCGGAGCCGTGGGCGGTCGGGATGAGGCCGACCTCGGCCGACAGAGGTCGGATGTCACCCGGTCCGCGGCCGTCGATGCGGATGCCCTCCTCGACGATGCGCCTCCGCACGATCTTCTTCGTGAGCGAGCGGACGGCGGCCTTGATCTCCCGCTCCCGCCCCTCGAACTCCCCGGCCAGCTCGCTCAGGATCGAGTCGGTCGCCTCGTCGAGCGCCGCGTTGCGCTCGGCCTTGGTCGTGATGGCGTTCGCCGTCGAGATCCGCTCGGTGCCGATGGCGGCCACCTTCTCGTAGATCTCCTCGGAGTAGTCGACGAAGAGCTCGAAGGGGATCGTCTCCTTGCGGCCCGCCTTCTCGACCAGCTGCAGCTGCAGCTCGATCGACTCGCGGATCCAGACCTTGGAGGCCTCGAGGCCCTCCGCGATAACCTGCTCGGTCACCTTCGGGGCCCCGTCCTCGTAGTACTGCCAGGCCCGCTCGCTGCCGCCGGCCTCGACCATCATGATGGCGACATCCGAGTCCGGCTCCTCCCCGAGGGCCCGGCCGGCGACCACGAGCTCGAAGGTCGAGTCGTCGCCCTCCTGGTAGGTGGAGTGGGGGATCCACTCGCCCTGCTGGCTGTAGGCGATCCGGACCGCCCCGATCGGGCCCTCGAAGGGGATGCCCGAGAGCATGAGGGCGGCCGAGGCGCCGTTTATGGCGACGACGTCGTGCGGGTTCTCCTGGTCGGCCCCGAAGATCGTGGCGACGACGTGCACCTCGTTGCGGAAGCCCTCGGGGAACGAGGGCCGCAGCGGGCGGTCGATGAGACGGGCCGTGAGGATCGCCTGGTCGGTGGCACGGCCCTCCCGCCGGAAGAACGAGCCGGGGATCTTGCCCGCCGCGTACATGCGCTCCTCGACGTCGACGGTGAGGGGGAAGAAGTCGGTCCCCTCCCGCACCTTTCGCGCCGCGGTCGCCGTCACGAGGACGATCGTGTCGCCGATGCGGGCGACCACCGCCCCGTCGGCCTGGCCGGCCAGCTTGCCGGTCTCGAAGGAAAGAGTCTTGTCGGTCCCTCGAACGGGACCTGAGACAGTGATGGCCTCAGCCATGGGCACTCCTCTTGTAGAGGCGCTGTGGCGGGCCAGTTCCCAGTCGTCGGGCACCACCCGGAGAAGGGCCGGTACTCGGCGACTGGCAGCTGACGACCGTCAGCGCCGTGGTTACTTGACGGGCTTCGCCGGGCTCTCCGGCCTCGCCTCCCATTGGTGGAGGGCGGCGAGCCGCCCGCCACGGTCGCGACCCTGGCTAGCGCCGGATGCCGAGGCGGGCGATGAGCGCCCGGTACCTGTCGACGTCGTTCGCCCGCACGTAGTCGAGAAGGCGGCGGCGCCGGCCGATCAGCTTCATGAGGCCGCGGCGGGTGTGATGGTCGCCGCGGTGGACCTTCAGGTGCCCGGTCAGGTGGTTGATGCGCTCGGTGAGGAGCGCCACCTGCACCTCGGGCGACCCGGTGTCGGTCTCATGGAGCCGGTGCTCGGTGATCGTTGCCGTCTTGTCGGGCATGCGTGGAAAGCTGACCTTCTTCTGGTACCGGCCGGGCAGGCCGACCTGGCGGGGAAGCAACAGACCCGCCGCTTTGCCGCGGCAGACCACCAGCTGGGCTGGCAGGAGCCATATTAGCAGGTGAGGGCGGGCGAGGCTTTCTGGGAAGCTCAAAGCGGCTTGCGAGGCCGCCCGCCTACAGGTCGACCGGATCCATCTCGACCCGCACGCCGAGGCCGGCCCAGCCGGCCGGCTCGGCCGCCAGGGCGGCCGCCAGGGCCTCGGCCACCTCCTCCGGCGATCCAGCCCGTACCAGGTACCCCTCCCCGGCCCTCGTCACCTGGAACGACCCGGGCAGCCGGCCGGTGAGCCGCTCGGCACCCTCCCCCCTCACCCGGGCGAGGCCGGCATAGGGAGGCAACGAGAGGAGCCGGCGCCGGGCCTCCTCCCTCGCAGTCACGACGGCCGGCTCCCCCCGCCGGGCGGCCTCGATCACCTCGTGGTCGGGCAGGCTGGTGCGCACCACCACCCGGCCCGGGGCGGCCGGCCCGCCGCCGGCGACGAGGCGGAAGGAGCGCCCGAGGAGCACGAGGGCCTCCTCGGCCGCCCTGAAGCGAGGGGCGAGCAGCTCCTGGTCGAAGTCGAGCCAGGCGACGAGGGCGGCCTGGCGGAGGCGATGGAGGGCCGCCTGGGTCGCCATCACCACCGGCGAGGCGGGCACCTCGGCCCGGGGGCCGCTCATCTCCCCGACCGCCAGACCGGTCACGGCCTCGAGCTGCTCGCGGGCCCGGCTCACCCCCGAGCGGGCGACGCGCAGGCGGGCCGAGCCGCAGGCCGAGCAGAGCGCCGGCTCCTCGTGGCCGCAGCGGGGGCACGAGAGCCGGCCGAGCTGCTTGCAGGCGGGCTTGTCGAGCTGGACGAGAGCGCTGCCACAGCTCGGGCAACGGGCGACGGCCCGGCAGCTGGAGCAGCTGAGGAGGCGGGCCCGCCCGACCCGGTTGAGGATGCAGACGACCGGCCGGGGCCGGGAGGAGAGTCGCTCCTGGCTGGCGGCCGAACGGAGCCAGGAGACGAGGATGGAGGGATAGCCCCCCTCGGCCGGGTCCTCGGTCCGGCTGTCGAGGACCGAGAGGCTGCCCCAACGCCTCGTCGCCCGGTCCGGGCGGCAGAAGACCGGCCGGCTCCCGGCCGCCACCAGCTCGAGGGGCGGGGCGAACGAGACGAGGAGGAGGCGGCCGGACTCCCTTCTGCTTCTCTCGGCGGCCACGAGGCGGGCGTCGAAGTTGGGGCTCCGCTCGGAGCGGTAGGACTCGCTGTGGGCGTCGAGCACGAGAACGAGCTCGAACCTGCCGGGGGCGAAGACGGCGTTCCGGGTGCCGACCACGACCGGGCTCGAGGCCGAGGCGGCCCACTCCTCGGGGTAGAGGGCCACCGGCCAGCCCGCCCGCCGGAGGCGCTCGGACAAGGTGGCGACATCCCGGCGGGACTCGACGAGGACGAGCGAGCGGGCGGCGCTCGAGACCGCTTCCTCGACGAGGCCGAGGCGGGGCGAGGACGGCGGGAGCGAGACGACGGCCTCCCTCTCCGAGAGCGCCTCTTCGAGCAGGCCGGCCGGGCCGGGAGCGGGCCGCCGGGCGGTCCGCCCGGGCGGCGCCGGCGGCAGCCGGCGGACGACCCGGTCGGGCGAGCCGGCGATGAGGAGCGGGCGGAGCCGCCCGGCGAAGCGCCAGGCGGCCCAGCGGGCCAGCTCCACGACGGCGGGCGGCGGACCGAGCGAGACCTCCTCGAGGATCGGCTGGGCTTCGACGCCGGCCGGGAGGCTGTCGCCGAGGCCGACGACCCAGGCCCGCACCCGCCTCCCGTTGAGGACGACGCGCACGACGGCGCCGACCGGCGGGGCGGTCCCCTCGGTCCGGTAGCAGAAGGTCCGGTCGAGGCCGGTGACGTCGGGCAGGACCTCGGCGTAGCGATGGGCCTCGCCGGCGGGGGTTGGCCCGCCGCCCGGGCCCTCCTCGCTCACGAGGCCCGGCTCCTCAAAGGCCGAGGGCGGCCTTCATGTCGTCGACCTTCGGCGTGGCCTCCCAGGGGAAGCCGCCCTCAGAGCGGCCGAAGTGGCCGTAGGCGGCCGTCCGCTGGTAGATGGGCCGGCGGAGGTCCAGGTCGCGGATGATGGCGGCCGGCCGGAGGTCGAACAGCTCGCCGACGACCGTCGAGATCTTGGCCGGGTCGACCCTCTCGGTGCCGAAGGTCTCCACCATGACCGAGACCGGCTGGGCGACGCCGATGGCATAGGCGACCTGGATCTCGCAACGCTTGGCAGCCCCGGCGGCGACCACGTGCTTCGCGACGCTGCGGGCGGCGTAGGCGCCGGAGCGGTCGACCTTGGAGGGGTCCTTGCCCGAGAAGGCGCCGCCGCCGTGGCGAGCCCAGCCGCCGTAGGTGTCGACGATGATCTTCCTGCCCGTAAGACCGGTGTCGGCCGCCGGGCCGCCGATCTCGAAGCGACCGGTCGGGTTGGCGAGGAACTCGAAGCCCTTGGCGTCGAGGTGCTCGGGCACGATCGGGTTGATCACGTGCTTCTCGAGGTCGTCTCGCAGCCGGCCGTCGATCTCGACCGAGCTCAGGTGCTGGGTCGAGATGAGGACGGTCGAGAGCCGGCGGGGCACGCCGTCCTCGTAGACCACGGTCACCTGGGTCTTGCCGTCCGGGCCGAGGTAGTCGATGGTCTTGTCCTTGCGGACCCTCGCCAGCTGCTCGGAGAGACGGTGGGCGAGCCAGATCGGCAGCGGCATCAGATCGGGCGTCTCGTCGCAGGCGTAGCCGAACATCATCCCCTGGTCGCCGGCGCCCTGGGAGTTGAGGACGTCCTCGCCCGCCTTGCCCGAGCGCACCTCCAGGGCGGCGCTCACGCCTTGGTCGATGTCGGGCGACTGCTCGTCGATCGAGGTGATGACGGCGCAGCTGCGGCCGTCGAAGTGGTACTCGTCGCGGTCGTAGCCGATGTCGAGGACCGTCTGGCGGACGATCTTCGGGATGTCGACGTACGCCGTCGTGGTGATCTCGCCGGCCACCATGACGAGCCCGGTCGTGAGCATGGTCTCGCAGGCGACCCGGCCCTGCGGGTCGTCCTCCAAGATGGCGTCCAGGATGGCATCTGAGACCTGGTCGGCCATCTTGTCGGGGTGACCCTCGGTCACCGACTCGGATGTGAAGTGGAAGCTCGTCACCTCTGGCGGACTCCTTGCTCTTTCGATCGGGGCTCTTTCAACCGGGGCTCTTTCAACCGGGGCCCGTTCAACCGGGGCCCGTTCAACCGGGGCCCGTTCAACCGGGGCCCGCTCCGTCGGGGCCCGGTCGGGCAGACTCTTCCAACCTGGCGGCCACCAGATCCATGACGGCCGCCGCTATGTCGTGCTTGCTGGCGAGGGGTAGCTCGGTGGCGCCGGTCGCCGTCACGAGCGTGACGGCGTTGGTGTCTCCTTCGAAGCCGGCTCCCTCCGCCGACACATCATTGCCGACTACCAGGTCGGCGCGCTTGTCCTCGAGCTTCCGGCGGGCGGAAGAGAGTAGCTCTTCTCGGCCGGTCTCGGCCGCGAAGCCGACCAGCAGCTGGCCCGGGCGCTTGGTCCGCCCGAGCTCTCGCAAGATGTCGGTGGTCGGCTCGAGAAGGATCTCGGGCGGACCGTCGGCCTTCTTCCACTTGGAGGAGAGGGCTGCCTTCGGCCGGAAGTCGGCCACGGCCGCCGCCATGACGACGACCTCTGCGCTGTCGGAGCGGGAGAGGACGGCCTCGGCCATCTCGGCCGCCGATGTGACGGGCACCACCTCGACGCCGGCCGGGGCGGTAGCCGGAGCGGTCGTGACGAGGGTCACCTCGGCGCCGAGGCGGGCCGCCACCTCTGCGAGAGCATGGCCCTGCTTGCCCGACGAGCGGTTCCCTATGTAGCGGACGGGATCTATCGCCTCGCGGGTGCCCCCGGCGGTGACGAGCACCCTCTTTCCGGCCAGGGGACCGCCGCCCGCGCCCCCGAGCAGCTCTGAGGCGGCGGCGAGGATCGCCTCCGGCGAGGCGAGGCGGCCCTCTCCGAGATCACCTCCGGCCAGCCGGCCGCTCTCGGGCTCGAGGACGGCCACCCCGCGGCGGCGCAGGGTGGCGATGTTCTCCTGCACGGCCGGGTGCTGCCACATCTCGGTGTGCATGGCCGGGCAGACGAGCACCGGCGCCCGCGTGGCGATGAGCGTGGTCGTGAGGAGGTCAGAGGAGATGCCGGCGGCGTAGGAGCCGACGAGCCGGGCGGTGGCCGGCGCCACGAGGACGAGGTCGGCCCGCTGGCCGAGGCTGGTGTGGGGGATGGGGTCCTCGTCCTCGAAGAGCGAGGTACGGGCTCGCTCCGAGCCGAGGGCCGAGAAGGTCGCCGCCCCGACGAAGCGGAGGGCCGAGGCGGTGAGCACCGGGACGACCTCGGCCCCAGCGTCGACGAGCCGGCGGCAGAGCTCGACCGCCTTGTAGGCGGCTATGCCTCCCGAGACGCCGAGGACGACGGTGGCGCCTTCGAGGCGGTCGGTTGGCACGGCTCTGACCAGACCGGTCGGGCGAGGCTGCTCAGCTGGCCTCGCCGCCCTCGCCCGGGGACGCGGCCCCGCCCTCGATCGCCTCGAGGAGGCTCCCCTCCTGCTCGGGATCGACCGGCTCGGCCACCTCGAAGTTGGCCCGCACCTTTCCGGCCGCTATCTCCTCGAGCGAGATCGAGAGCGGCTTGCGGGCGAGCGAGGTCACCTGGGGCGGCACGATGGCCCCCAGCCCCTCTCCGAGCTGGGAGAAGTACGAGTTCACCTGGCGAGCCCGGCGGGCGGCCAGGGTGACGAGGGTGAACTTGGAGTCCACCTTGTCGAGCAGCTCCTCGATCGGCGGCTCGATCATGCTGCTGCGTGGCTCAGCCATGGGGCTCCTTTGAAGGCCGGAGGGTCCCGGCGACTCGACTGCTGCTGCCTACGGGCGCGTGACGCCGGCGCGGGCGGCCTCGATGATAGCCGCCAGCTCGGAGACGGTTGACTCGAGGTCGTCGTTGACGACGACCGCGTCGGCGATGCGGCGCGCCTCGGCCACCTCCTTCTCGCCGAGGGCGATCCGGCGCGAGACGTGCTCCTCCGAGTCGCCGCGGGCCCGGAGCCGGGCGCTCTGGGCCTCGACCGAGGGCGCGACGAGGAGGATGCAGACCGCCTCGGGATCGATCTCGAGGACCTGGCGGGCTCCCTGCACGTCGATCTCGAGCACCAGGTCCTTGCCCGGCGGCGGGGAGGGGATGGGCGTGCCGTAGAGGTCGTCTAGCACCTGGGCCCACTCGAGGAAGCCGCCCGCCTCGGCGTGGGCGAGGAACGATGCCTTGTCGACGAAGTGGTAGGCGTCCTCGTGCTCGCCGGGCCGGGGGGGACGGGTGGTCCAGGATCGGCTCAGATAGAGGCGGTCGTCGCGCTCCAACAGGCGCCGGATGACGGTTCCCTTGCCGACTCCGCCCGGGCCGACGACTATGAAGACCAGGGGAGGCTTACGAGCGCTCGGCGGCCTCGAGGAGCGCCTCCCGCTGCTTGGCGCCAAGGCCCTTGAGGCGCCGGCTCTCGGAGATGCCCACCTGCTCCATGAGCCGGCGGGCCTTCACCTTGCCGGTGCCGGGCAGGGCCTCGAGGGCGGCCAGCACCTTCATCTTGCCGACGGTCTCGTTCGAGTCGGCCTGGGCGAGGAGGTCTTTCAGGTTCACGCGGCCGGCCTTCAGGTGATCCTTCAGCTCGGCCCGCTCGCGACGTACCTCCGCCGCCTTAGCGAGAGCTGCCTGGCGCTGTTCGGGTGAGAGACTGGGTGGCTGGGGCATGGGCCGCTACCATAGCGGAACGATAGACGCATGACCAGGACCGCAGCGGTCCTGCGCCATAGCAGGACAGGATTTCGCGAGGAGTGGTCCGAGTTGGCGAAGGTACTTGAAGTCACCGATCTCCGGACGGAATTCCACCTCCGCCAGGCGACGGTCGGCGCCGTCGACAACATCTCGTTCTCGGTGGCGCCCGGCGAGTGCGTCGGGCTCGTCGGCGAGTCGGGCTGCGGCAAGTCGACCGCCGGGCTCTCGATCATGCAGCTGCTGCCGAACGTCGGGCACATCGTCGGCTCGTCGAGCGTCAAGCTGAACGGCCGGGAGCTCGTCGGCCTCCCCGAGAAGGAGATGCGGCGGGTGCGGGGCAACGAGGTCGGGATGATCTTCCAGGACCCGATGACCTCGCTCAACCCGACGATGACGATCGGCAAGCAGATCGCCGAGGGGGTGAGGATCCACCGGGGCGTCTCGAAGGATGAGGCACGGGAGAGGGCCCTCGAGGTGCTCGCCCTGGTCGGCATGCCGCGGCCGGCCGAGCGGCTCGACTACTACCCTCACCAGCTCTCGGGCGGCCTTCGCCAGCGGGTCATGATCGCCATAGCGCTCAGCTGCGAGCCTCAGCTGCTCATCGCCGACGAGCCGACCACCGCCTTGGACGTCACCATCCAGGCGCAGATCCTCAACCTGATCGACGACCTGCGCAAGCGGCTCAACATGGGTGTCATCCTCATCACCCACGACATGGGCGTCATCGCCGGGCGGACCGACAGGGTGATGGTCATGTACGCCGGCAAGATCGTCGAGGGCGCCGAGACGAGCGAGCTCTTCCACCGGATGCGCCATCCCTATGCCTCCGCCCTCTTGCAGTCGATCCCCAAGCTCGAGCAGGACTCGAGCCAGAAGCTCTACAACATCCCGGGCATCCCGCCCGACCTCGCCCAGAAGCTGGAGAACTGCCGGTTCAGCCCGCGCTGCCCGAACGCCACCGAGAAGTGCCGCACCGAGGAGCCGCCCCTCGTCCCGGACGCCGCCAACCCGGAGCACGAGTTCGCCTGCTTCCACCCTGTCGGCTCGGCCGACGGCCAGAGCACTCCGGTCCTCGTGGCGACGGCCGAGGAGCGCGCCCAAATGCTGGAGCGAGCCGAGGAGCGCATCCAGGAGCTGGCCGGCCGGAAGGCTCTCCTCGAGATCGACCACCTCGTGAAGGAGTTCCCGGTCACCTCGGGGGCGATCACCCAGCGCAAGATCGGGACGGTGAAGGCCGTCTCCGACGTCTCTTTCAGCGTGCGAGAGGGGGAGACCTTCGGGCTCGTCGGCGAGTCGGGCTGCGGCAAGACGACCATCGGGCGTCTCGTGGTCGGCCTGGAGCACCCCAGCAGCGGGACCATAGCCTTCGAGGGGAGGGAGGTCACCAGGCTGCGCGGCACGCCGCTTCGCCGGATGCGCCGGGACATGCAGCTCATGTTCCAGGACCCCTACTCATCGCTCGACCCTCGCATGCGGGTCGGCTCCATCCTCCGCGAGCCCCTCATCGTCCAGGGCATCGGCTCGAAAAAGGAGCAGGTCGCCCGGGTGATGGAGCTGATAAGCGAGGTCGGGCTCTCGAAGAGGGCCTTCGACCTCTACCCGCACGAGTTCTCGGGCGGCCAGCGTCAGCGGATCGGCTTTGCGAGGGCGCTGGCGCTCAACCCGCGGCTCATCGTGGCCGACGAGCCCGTCTCGGCTCTCGACGTCTCGATCCAGGCCCAGATCCTCAACATGATGAAGAGCCTGCAGCAGCGTCACAACCTGAGCTACATCATGATCTCCCACGACCTCGCAGTCGTTAAGTACCTGGCCGACCGGATCGGCGTCATGTACCTCGGAAAGCTGATGGAGGTCGGTCCCTCCCAGGCGATCTACGAGCACCCGGCCCATCCGTACACGAGAGGCCTCATCGACACGATCCCGGTGGCCGACCCGGAGGTGGCGAGGGCGAGCAAGACAGAGCCGATGCGAGGCGAGCTGCCCTCGGCCATCGACCCTCCCTCCGGCTGCCGGTTCCGCACCCGCTGCCCGATCGCCCAGGACCGCTGCGCCGAGGAGGAGCCCGGGCTCCGACTCTTCTCGAGCGGCCACTACGCGGCCTGCCACTTCCCGCTCGAAGAGCCGATGGAGGAGCACGAGGTCGAGACGACGATGGTCTGAGAGGCCACCCGAGAGCGGCCGGGGCGCCTGCCGGCCTGGACCGAGGCTCGGGTGACAAAGCGGGCGGGGTCGTTTCGGTCTCAGGATCGCCTTCAGGCCAGAGGCTCTTGCTGGTCACACCATTGCGCACGAGCCTGCATAGGCCAGCCGCGCTGCTCACTCACGGCCCGCAAGGTCTGCTGCCCGAGAAACTCGACTCGCTCGATCCTGTCGAGGAGGCTGCTGTCCGCGAGTTCTCCGCCGAGGAGCTCTACGCGGAGCGCTGGAAGACGGCCCGCTCGAGGCGGTCAGTCGCTCTGCACGCTGGGCGCGTTCCCCTCGGCCTAAGGCCCGGAGCCGATCGAGTGCCCAGAGGCCTATGAGCGTGGAGAGGGGCAGGCTCGCCGCCTCGGCGGCCCGCTGGAGCCGAGCGTGCTCCTCTGCGGACAGCCGCACCGACACCACGCTGGGTCGTCCGAGGTCGGGTCCTGCTGGCCAGGGACCCTTACCGTTGTCCGCCCCGCAATCAGCGCCTTGGGGGTCGTCCACAGTTACCCACTGCCCCGCCAGCCTGGATCTTCCCGAGATGGGCGGACGGAATGCAACGAGTCCTCTCTGAACTGCGGGAACCGCCCTCTGCGGTAGCAGACCTACACGAGGCGTAGGCCCAAGCTCGCCGCCACGCTGGACTGCGCTTCGTCCCGGGTGGCGAAGCCGACGTCCTCACCTGGTTCGGCCAGGCTCGGTAGCGTCAGTATTGCCACGGCGAGATGCCATGCGTCCATGGCACGAAGGGCGTGCTCACGAACGAGCTCGAGAGCACGCTCCTCAACCTCGCTCTGATCAGCGGCGACCACGGTCACCGGACCGTCCGTTCCCAGATCCCCGTCGAGCAGATCCAAGAGGCCCGCCTCGTCACCTCGCCCGGCCCGAGCCGCACGCACCAATGCGCCAGACACCTCTATACGGGTCCAGGTCCCGGTGATGAGCCCGATCTCGAGGTCCGCGAGCAGCGACGTCGCCTGTTCGTGACCGGGCTCATCGGCCAGGTAGACGCGCGCCAGCACCGAGGAGTCGAGGTAAACGATCACACTCGCTGCCGCTCGTCGGCCAAGAGCCGGTCGATGACAGGACCAGTACCTTCCGTCGACGCGATGATCCGCCGCCGCCTGGGAACGCTCACGCCCGGACCGGTCGCTGACCGGAGCACCCCTAACGCCGTCGCCCGTGCGTGCAGCCGGGTCCGCCGGTCACCCTCGTCGGCGTCGACCGCGGCGTCGAGGATCTCGTTGGCCACGGCATTGACGCTCTGGCCGGCGCGAGCGGCGCGCGCAGCCAATCGACGGTGGATGTCGTCGGGAACCCTGAGGAGGAGCTGTCTCTTGGGTCGAGTGCTGGCGCGGTGGCTTGGCTCTTCGGCTGGGTCCCGACCAGGTCGTTGAGGTGGCACTTCAGCGCACCGACCTGGGACCCGCAGTGGACCGACCAGCGTTGCTCCGTTTCCAGCACCCGCCCTTCGAACTGTACGTGCCGTTTTCCGGCATACAGCTCACCGACGGTCTTCTCAGCATGGTTACGCAGCCTTCTCGTAGACCCGTGCCGCTGCCACCAGACGCGAAGTCACCGCACCTGGGGTCAAGGACAGCGATACGGGGCACAGGCAACTGCTTGGCCGCAGCCCATAGCCAGTCCTGGAGTTGTCGCACGTTGACCGCGAGCTCACGCCTGCGGGGATGATTGGACCGGGCGGTCCCGACCATGTCCTTGCACGAGTGGACTCCATGACCAGCGTGACCGAAGTCGGGGCCCTTCCCTCCTGCTGCGTTTCTCGCAGCGATCATCAGTACTATGGCCCCGTCGGACTCCCGCTTCCCTCCGCTCGACTTCACCATCGGCTTATACGAGCGGTCTTTGCTGACAAGGCTGGGAAGACGGGCCTCTCCTGTTCCGAACCAAACCACGCGAACGTGCCGCTCCCCATACCCCGGGGAGACCCGACCAGGGGCATCTCCGGAGCGCCGGTAGGTCGGACGTGGGCCTTCGCCGTGACATGAGCGGCTCGGCTCCCCCGTTGTAAATGTGACGAGGCTGCAGGACTCGCGCCTGATGGCACTACGGCCCGCACGCTTGCTCCCTCCAAAGAGGCTTTTGACACCCCGCTCAGCCCGCCGCCTCTCGACGACGAACCGGGGCCTGCTACTGGGCTCTCCGGCGATTACCCAGACGGGACTTGCACCCGCAGGTCTGGTCCAGCTTTCAGGACGCACCAT
>JAJZLV010000103.1 GCA_021803215.1 Actinomycetes bacterium
CCGAATTGCTCCGCTCGGAGGGGCGCAGCACGCCGATGCGGTCGTAGTAGCGGATCGTCTTGACGGAGGTGCCCGCCCGCTCGGCCAGCTCTCCGATCTTCATCGCCATCTCAGCAGTCTAAGCCTTGACTCTCCCCTGTAGAGGAGGGTTTACCGTCGTGGCATGGCCAGCACGATCACCATCCTTCACACGCCCGGTTGCCCGAATGTGACCCTGATCCGCCAGCGCCTCTCCGAGGCTCTCGACCGGCTCCCCAGCCCGGCTCCCCAGGTGCTCGTCGAGGAGGTGGCGGATGCCGACGAAGCCGGGCGGCGCAACTTCTACGGCTCCCCGAGCCTCCTGCTAGACGGTGTAGACCCGTTCGCGGGCCCCGGGGACTCTCCGGCCTTCTGCTGCCGCAGGTACCGCACCGCGGCGGGCATCGAGGGTGCCCCATCGGTCGAGCAGATGGTGGCGGCGCTCGCCGGCGGGTAGCAACCTGTTCTGTGACCACCTCTTTGCGTCGCGACGAGGTTCGCCGGCTGGCGGCCGCTGGCGCCCAGCTGGTCGAGGCCACCACCGCGGAGCTCTGCGTCGTCGTCTCGGCCTCAGGAGTCGTCCTCGGAGTCCTCGACCAGCCAGCGCTGGCGGGCGATGAAAACGCTCTAGCCGCCGAGCCGATGCAGCTGGGACCGGCGGCGGTGCGCGCCGACGAGGAGCTCGCCGGCCTCCCCGAGCAGATGCACGGGCGCAGGCTGTCGCCCACCTTGCTCACTGACCCCGACAGGCGCCTCCTGGCGCCTGCACCGCTCCGATGCAAGCGGTGCTATGGACGCGAAACACGGTGAGGCCTGACCTGAGCCCGCTCAAAGAGTGCCGTTGAGGCGCCTGCTCCGAAAGATCGCGCGGGTCTCTCATCTAAAGCGACGGAGGGCTGGAAGCCAGCCTCCCTCCGAGGCCGGCGCTCTCTCGCGGCCTCGAGTGGGCTGCGAAGCGGGCACGGTCGCTTCGCAGTCCGCCCGGCCTGGTCCGCCTGGAGGTGACCGGTCCGATCTGGCGGCTTCACCTCTGGGAGCCCACCAGCGCCGGCTGCGGTGAGCCGTGCCCTCGGGATTGTCATCGTCGCCGGGAGCCTGCGCCGAGCTCGAGGCCAGATCGTTCTGCCCGACTTCTCTCAGGAGGCGCCTTCGGGCGCCCGATGGACTCGGCGAGCTGCTGGGACGCCGCCCGGCTGGTTTGGCAGGACTGCCAGCTGGCGGCCTAACCTCTCTGTGGGCGATGGAGCTCGCCGCTGCGCCTCTCTCGGGGCTGATGGCTCCTACTGCTGGTCTTGAGAAAGACGGTGGCTATGGCCTCGGCGAGCGAGCTTCAGTCTTTGAGGAGGTGTGCCGAAGAGCTGGCCAAGGCCGCCGCCGGCCGGAGAGAGGCCGAGAGGGCCGGGCGATTGGCAGCAAGGCTGCAGTCGGGCCGCTTTCTGCTCGCCGTTGTGGGCGAGTTCAACAGGGGGAAGTCCACCCTCGTCAATGCCCTCGTGGGCGAGGCCGTTCTGCCGACGGGCGTCCTGCCGCTCACCGCCGTGGCGACAGAGCTCGCCTTCGGCGAACCCTCGACCAAGGTCGTCTTTCTCGATGGCCGGACCGAGGAGACGACTCGGGACCGGTTGGCGCAGTTCGTCACCGAATCGGGCAACCCAAAGAACCGCTTGGGAGTGGCTCGAGTGCAGCTGAGCGGCGAGTGGCCCCTGCTCCGAAGCGGAGCAGTGCTCGTCGACACGCCCGGTCTCGCCTCGCTTTACGATCACAACTCTGCCGCCGGGAGAAAGGCCCTGTTGGACGCCGACGGCGCCATCGTGGTGCTGTCGGCCGACGACCCGATGTCGGCGGAGGAGCGGCGGCTGCTTCGCCTGCTCGGGGAGCGTTGCTCTCCTACCTTCCTGGTCCTGGGCAAGGCGGACCATCTCAGTCCTGAAGAGCTGGCGGCGGTTCGCCGCTTCGTGATCGATGCCATCGGTGAGCCCCTTCGTGGACCCAACCGAGTGTTCGCGGTCGATGCCCGCTCTGCCGGGCGAGATAGCGCAGCCGGCATCGAGTTCGCCGATCTTCTGGCCGCGCTGTCGCGCTTTGTCGACGATGAGCTGTTGGCGGCGCTCACCTCCAGTGCCAGGCGCGAGCTGGCCCGGCTCGGCACCTCTCTCAGCGAAGGGCTCACGATAGAGCGAGCTGCTCGGCAGCGAGGCGGGGAGGAGCTCGCAGCGCTTGTGGAGCGCTTCGAGGCTGAGGTGGGAGCTCAGCGTCGTGGGCTCGAGGAGGATCGTCACCTCCTCGCGAGGGACCTCTCCCTTCTTCGTGACGAGGTCTCCAACCGTCTCACCCGGTTCGTCGAGAGCACCTCTCCGAGGTACGCGGCGGCCCTGCAGCCGAAGAGCTGGGCGCGGTCCCGGCGTGAGCTGGAAGAAGAGCTGCAGCATCGCATTCAGGCATCAGTGGAGGAGGCCTTCGAGCGATGCGGCTCAGAGCTCCGCCCGGTGGTGGAACAGGAGTGGCGCCGGGCGGCCGAGAGGTTCCGGGCAAGAGTGCAGTCGCGGGTGGACTCTGCGAGGAGCGCGGCGGCCCATCTGTTCGAGGTGCCACTGCCCACTTTGGAGATAGCCGACCTGGCAGAGCAGCCGGCGAGCTTCTCGTTCCTCTTCGTTCGCCCAGAGGGCATGATCGAGCCGCTCAGCCGGGCCGGTCTTAGCCTGCTCCCCGCCAGGGCCGCCGAGCGCAGGATGCTCCTGCGGGCCCGCCGGCAGCTCATCTCCGAGTTCGACAAGCATGCCGGACGAATGCGCTGGGACATCGTCCAGCGCCTCGAGGCAGCTCGAGCCGCCTTGGAGAGGAGCTCCTCGGCTGAGCTTCAGGCTTCGATCGCCGCCATCGCCGAGGGAGCCGATCGGGCCCGCAGATGGCAGGAGAAGGACGGCGAGAGGCGGGAGCGTGAAGAGAGGCTGGGTGAGGGTCTCGAGCAGCTGGCCGAGAGCCTCGTCAGCCTGCGGGAGGAGGCAGGGAACGACCCTGCCAACGATGAGTGGCGGACCTGCTCGTCCCGGCCGGCTCCTCCACCCGAGGTTCCCGGCTCCACGCTGCCTGCAGTCGGCGCTGGGGGCGACACGTTGCGGTGAGCTCTCTACGGGCCCGGGTGTCGCGGCTCTCGCCATCTCTGCGCTTCGTGCTGCTCGTCGGAGTCATGAGCTTTTTTGCCGACTTCACCTACGAGGGTTCGCGTAGCGTCATCGGGCAGTATCTCGGCCGGCTCGGTGCCGGAGCCCTCGCCATCAGCGTGGTCACCGGCCTGGGCGAGTTTCTCGGCTATGGGCTGCGACTTGTCTCGGGACAGATGGCCGATCGGACCGAGCTCCACTGGCCCATCGCCATCGGCGGCTACCTGCTGCAAATGACCGTCGTCCCGTTGCTGGCGGTGACGGGCACGTGGCCGGTCGCCGCGGTCCTGATCGTTCTCGAGCGGGTGGGAAAGGCCACGCGTAACCCGCCGCGAGATGCCATGCTCTCCCACGCCGCCAAGGAGATGGGCTACGGCTGGGGCTTTGGAGTCCACGAAGCACTCGATCAGTTCGGGGCCATGTTTGGGCCGCTGGCGGTCGCTTTGGTGCTCGCCATCACCGGCGGTCAGTATCAGCTGGCCTTTGCCGCTCTGGCGGTGCCAGCAGGCGTCACACTCGCCGTCCTCCTCGTGGCTCGAAAGCTCTACCCGCGGCCGCGCGACCTGGAGGCGGTCTCCGGCTCCGTCAGCACCGGCGGGCTCCCGCGAGCCTTCTGGATCTACCTGGCAGGCGCGGCGCTGGTGGCCGCCGGCTTCGCCGACTTCCCGCTCATCGCGTACCACTTCGAGCGCTCGAGATTGGTTGCGACAGACCTCATCCCGATCTTCTACGCGGTTGCGATGGCCGTGAGCGGTACCGGCTCGCTCATCTGTGGCCGTGCCTTCGACCGCGTCGGGCTGAGGATTCTCGTTCCTCTCACCGCGGTGACCGCCGCCTTCGCCCCTTTGGTCTTCCTGGGAGGCTTCTGGACCGGACTGGTCGGAGCTGCCCTGTGGGGGCTCGGGATGGGGGTGCACGAGTCCGTCATCCCCGCTGCCGTGGCGCCGATGGTCTCGGCCGATCGCCGGGCTTCGGCCTTCGGCCTTTTTACCGGGATCTACGGAATCTCCTGGTTTCTCGGCAGTGTCGCCATCGGTGCGCTCTTTTACGTCTCGTTGGGGGCAGTGGTTGCTTTCTGTGTCTCTGCCGAGCTCGCGGCCCTCCCTCTCATGGTGCTGGCCGCTGGCGCGCTCGGAGGAGCCCGGGAGAAGCCGGCGTGAGGGCCGGGAGGCTCGTCCCGTCTGTCACCTGGCGAGAGGCTTCGACTCCGCCCGCTGGCAGGTGGCGGCGGCCTTGTCTCCTCGGGCGAGCCGGCGCCGTTCCCGGCCCGGCGAGGACCGCCTGGGCATCAACCTCTCGCCTGCCCGCCGGTTCGCCCGGCTGCTCTCTGAGCCGGCCCGGCGCTCCCCGGTGCTTGTCACGGCTCCTCGAAGACCGACCCAGGCCGGTCGGGGCCTCCGAGTCGCGCCTTTTGCCCAGGCGAGAGGGCTGCAGCAGGGGCCGGCCCGGAGCTTCTTCTCGACGAGCGAGGTCTTGGAACCGGGACCTGCCGCCGAGCGCGAGACGGGAGCGCTTTTAGCGCTCTCGCAGGCGAGCCGGCAGGCCAGCACGCCGGGACAAGATGAAGGATCGCCCGCTCGGGGCCCGGCCTTGCCCGCCGGCTGGCCGAGCCCGGCCCTGGCTGCGACGCCCAGGTTCTCTCGTGAGCCCGGCTGCCAACCTAATGGCGAGAGGGTGCCTGCACGGCGAGAGAGGCTCGCTCGCTCTTTCGAGCGGTCGGGGCCCCATCCGGGACGGCTGCCTGAAGCTCGCTCCGCCCGCCTGCCCGTCTGCCTGTTTGGGTGGAGAGCCGGTGCTCAGCCACTGCCAGTTAGCCCGGGGGCGGGGGGCGGCTGGCGCTCTTTCCGAAGACGCTCTGGTAGGTGTCGGCGCCGAAGCTGGTCGCGAGCGGCTCGCCCTCACGGATCTTGTAAGGGCGACGCCCGTCCTCACCCCGCTCGGCTCGCAGGAAGGTCGTGTCGGGAGCTCTCTCTCGGTAGAGGCTTTGGGCGAGGTCGTACAGATGGGTGACGAGGACCACTCTCACTCCGGAGTCCTTCATCGCCCCGAGCACCTGCCGGTTGATCTCTGCCGCTTCCCGTTCATTGGTGGATGCGAAGGACTCGTTGCACAGCAACAGGCAGCCCGCTCTGATCCGGCGGACGATGCCCTGCATCCGGCGCAGCTCCTCGTCGAGCTTGCCACTTTCCATCGTGGCGTCCTCTTCTCGCTTGTAGTGCGTGAAGACTCCGGCCGTGACGCTTGCTGTGAAGTCATGGGCGGCGACGAACATCCCGCTTTGCATCATCAGCTGGGCCTGCCCGATCGCTCTCAGCAGGGTGGACTTGCCACCCTGGTTGGCGCCTGTGATGACGATGAGCCTCTTGCCGTCGGCCGCAAGGTCGTTTCCGACCACGGGGCGATCGAGATGGAGGCTCAAAGCCGCGTCATAGAGCCCCTTCGCCTCGAGGGAGGACTGTCCGGGCGGAGTCGGGGTGGGAGTGCAGAGCGGCTCGCCCTTTTCTGAGAGGCGGCGCTTCAGGTTGATGCAGCCGATGTAGAAGGCGAGCTCGGCCGCCAGCAGTGTGAGAAAGCTTCGGACATGGTCGACCGACTGGGCGAGCGCGTTGGCGACGTGGTTGACGCCCTGCGACCGCAGCTCGCCGAGCGCTTCCATCCCTGCCTCGTCGCGTAGCGGGACCTCGAAGCTGTAGGCAGCCCGGCGCCTGTCGGAGAGCTTTTCCAGCAGGCGGCGCTTCTCCCGACGGCGCAGCACGTAGTCCGTGGCTGTGTTGCCGCGCCCGAGCCGAGCGCTGATGAGCACCCCCTTTGGGAACCTGAGCTCTTTAAGGTGGGCCTCTACGGTCTTGAAGTACTCGTCGTCTAGCTCGTCGGAGACCATCTCGAAAAAGCGCCTGAAGCCAGCCGAGCCAAAGCCGCCGGCGGCCTTGTCAGCGATGGAGCGGAGCCGTCGCAGGATGCCGACGAAGAGGTCCATGACCTGGATCGCCCGGTGCAGCACCGAGTCCGCAGAGGTCGCGGGCAGGCCCCACACTCGGCGCTCGGCGTTCACCCCGTCGCGGGCCAGCTGGTAGAGCTCCGAGATCGTCTCCCGATTGTCCAGGCAGTCTGCCAGCACAGCCTGGCGGTAGCCGATGGCACTCGGGTCGTCGAGACCTCTCAGCAGGACTCGCTTGGCCATCTGCGCCACGAGCGGGTCCCCATCGGACATGACCTCGAGCAGGCTGCCGAGCTCGAGATCGAAGATGAGGTCGTCGGCGTTCTCCGGCAACGGCTCGGCCAGATCGAGGTCCCTGCTCTCGTGCATCAAGAATGCCTTCATGGCGAGAGCGTCTTTCTGACCATCTCGTAGGTGAGGCCGTACTTGGCTGCCAGAGCGGCGGCGTAGGTGAGGCCGTCGGCCGCCCGGCGGACGATCTTGAAGGTCCGGACGGTCGGGTCGTCCGGATCGACCGAGGCGACCATGCTCACAGTCGCCTCGTTCAGCGCGGAGAGATCGTCGATGAATGTCACGTAGACCCCGTGGACGCCGATGTCGCAGAGCTGCTCGAGGACACGCCGGCCCAGCAGCTCTGAGTCCTCCAGGGTGGTGGAGCTGAACGTCTCGTTCATGATGACGATGCTGCGGGCGGTGGCCCGCCGCAGGATGGACCGTGCCCGCACCAGCTCCTCTTCCAGCTTCCCGCGCAGAGTTGCTATCTCCTCGGCCCGCTCGAAGAGGGTGAAGATCTGATCGGGGAGGACCAGGGAGGCTCTCCTCGCCGGCACGTAGAGCCCGAGGCTCGCCAGATAGTGCAGCTGGCCGAAGGCTCGAGCGAACGTCGTCTTGCCTCCCTGGTTCGGACCGGTCACCACGAGCAGCCGCTCTCGGTGCTGGAGTGAGAAGTCGTTGCACACGACGCTCGCAGCTGTCCGGAGCCGCTCGTCGGCGAGCACGATGTCGAAGGCCTCTTCGGCTGCCACCTCGCTCGGCTGCTCGTCCACCTCCGGGATGCAAAAGGAGAGTCCGTTGGCGCGAAGTGGCTTGATGTAATCGAGGTAGGCGAGGTAGAAGCGGACCTCCCTGTCGAACCTCTCCAGCACCGGATCGAAAAAGTCGTTGTGGTGGGCGTAGAAGCGGTCGAGGGCGGAGAAGGCCGCCGGAAAGAGACGGGCCACCAGTTCGAGCACATGAGCCTGCACGTGGTTCATCACGAGCTCGGGCAAGCGGACCCGGTGATCCTGCTCGGCACCCTGGCTGAACTTGGCGAAGGTGGCGAGCACCTCTGTGCTGTAGTCCTGCTCGCCCTCGTAGCGCGAGACCGTCACACGGTTGCCGCGGATGGCCGTCGTGTACTCGACCGCCTGCAACCCTCTGCGGACCGCCGCGACCTCGCTCGCCAGAGTCGAGAACGGCTCGCCACAGCAGTACGAGGCCAGATGCTCCCGCAGCTTCGTGAGCCCGGAAGACTCGAGCGGTAGCCCGCCCAGCTGCTCGGAGAGCCGGCTGACCCCTTCGACGTACCGGCTGGCAGCCTCCAGCAGCCAGCCCTCCCGGTAGTAGCGGTGCTCGAACCTCCGGGTGCCCTTCAGCAGGCCGCGGACCCCTTCCATGCCTTCGCAGAAGGACCTGACCGGATCGGCCACGCTGGCCTCGTCGAGCTCGGCCAGGATCGCCTGGCGGTATCGGACGGTGCCGACGTCGTCGAGGGGAGAGGAGAGGTGACGAGCCAGGTCGTAGTGCTCGTCCCGGCCGGCCGTCAGAGCTGCGACGAGCTGATCGAGGTTCAGGTCCTTGAGCCAGGCGGTCTCGGCGCTCTTCACGGGCTCGGCCCGACCCAGCGCGGGCCGGTCGAACAGCACGCTCAGCTCCTCGCTCCCGAGCGCCGCCGACGTGGTCTCGGCCGGCTTCGAGTGGCCGGGCCAAGTCCTCTCCGGCGAGCTCGGCTCCCAGGCCACTTGGCGACCACGCTCTCTCATCGACTTCCACCGATCCAGGTCTCGGTAGAAGCCATCAGCCGCACCGCACGGCAGTTCAGGCGGGCTTCATCGCCTGCCAACACCCTAACGCCACCGGCCCCGGCCCGTGATCTGCCAGGAGCCGGAGGGCAAAGCGGCCACCCGGCTTCGTCCCAGGCTATGGTGGGGCTCACCGGATGAGGCTCCGGCGAGTGCTCCGAGGGAGCTCTCGAACTGCCAGCTGGCTGATGGCCTCTACGCACGGCTTGTCGTGACGTGGAGGTAAGGGTGGCAGCAGTCGACCTAGCGCCGGCCGAGATCCAGGCGCTCCAGGTCCTCACGATCGTCGTCTTCGCGCCCTTCGTGAGCGGCGGCATCTCACATCTCGAAGCTCGTCTGCAGGGACGCCGGGGTCCCCGCATCCTGCAGCCCTACTACGACCTGGCGAAGCTGTTCCGCAAGGAGACGCTCCTTCCGAACGATGCCGGGTGGGTCTTCGTCGTCGGCCCTGTGCTGGCGTTCGTCTGCTACCTGGTCGTGCCGATGCTCATCCCGGTGCTGACGGACTATCCGCTCCCGCTCGGCTACATGGGCGACATCCTCGGCGGCGGCTTCATCCTCGGGCTGGCCGGCTGCTCGGTGGCGGTCGCGGCGGCCGAGACGGGCGGCCCCTATGCCCAGCTGGGCAGCAGCAGGGCCATGACCTTCGGGGCGCTGATCGAGCCCTCGATCCTCTTTGTCACCTTCACCGTCGCCCTCATCACCGCCACCGACCTGCCCTATGCAGAGGCTGCCGTGGCGCGGGCGTCTCTCAGCCAGGTGGTACGGCCGGCTCACCTGCTGGCGGCGCTGGCCTTTTTCCTCGTGGTGCTGAACGACACCGGGCGGATTCCGGTCGAGACCCACTCGGGCACGCTCGAATTCGGCATGATCGACGAGGCCAGAACCCTCGAGCACTCCGGGCCGCTGCTCGCGTTGTTGCAGTGGGGCTCGGCCATGAAGCAGCTGATCCTCTACGTGATCCTGCTCAACGTCTTCGTTGCTCCCTGGGGGCTGGCCGGCACGACCTCGCTCGGGGCCGTGCTCCTCGCCATCCCGGTCTTCCTCGCCAAGGCCTTCGCGGTCGGGGCCGTCTTCGCAGTCATCGACAACAGCTTCTCCAAGCTTCGCCTCTTCAAGATCACAGAGTTCATGGCAGCCGCCTTCTTGCTGGCGATCCTCGCCGTGCTGGTCCTCTACCTGGGGAGCGGTTAGTGGTACCGCTCCTCGCCGCCACCGCGCCACCGCCTGTTCCCTCCAGCTTCTCGGGAGGGGCCGAGGCGATCGCAGTTCTCGTCCTGCTGAGCGAGTTCGCCATGCTGCGAGCGCCGCTGTCGCGCTCGCAGGTCCGCCTCTACGCCTTCCAGTCACTTGCCGTGACGGCCCTGGCGTTCTTCGTGGCGGCCACCCAGCACGTTCCGGAGCTCTACGCCCTGGCCGGCTTCTCCTTCCTCTTGAAGGTGGTCTTCGTCCCGGGGATAGTGCTTCGCCTGCTCAAGGACGCCCGGGTCGATCTGGTGGCGAGCAACCGTCTCGGAGTGGCGACGATGGTGCTTTTGGCGATCGCCTTGTCGGCCTTCGCCTTCTTCGTCGTCGGACGCCTGCCGGTCCGCTCGCACTCGCTTCCCACGCCGGCCCTCGGTCTGGCAGCTGCGGTCATCCTCGTCGCTTTCCTCCTCGTGATGCTTCGCTCCGACGTCGTCTCGCAGGCGGTCGGGTTCTTCTCGCTCGAGAACGGTGTCTCTGTCGCAAGCCTCGTCGTGGCGGCCGGCCTGCCGCTCATAGTCGAGGTTGCCTTCTTGTTCGACCTGCTGGTCGCTGTCGTCGTCTTCGGGGTCCTGATGAGGGTGCACCACGGGCGAACCCAGAGCCTCTCCACCGACGTGTTGGACCGGCTGAAGGGCTAGCGGTGGGCTGGGACCTCCTCGTCATCACGATCGCCCCCTTCGTGGTGAGCCTCGTCTGCTGGTGGGCCCCGGTCGCTCTCGGCCGGGCACTGACCCTCGCGAGCGGCCTTTTGAGCTTAGGGTTGGCTCTCGGCCTCGTGACGGCGCGCACCACCACGGCGGCGGCGGGCTGGCTCCGGGTGGACGCCCTCTCGGTCGTCTTCTTGGTGGCGGTGACCTTCTTGTACGCCGCCACCTCGATCTTCGCCATCGGCTACGTCCGTCCAGGAGGCGACGGGACGGTCACCACCCGCTACAACCGCCGCTTTTTCGCCGGGCTCAACCTGTTCGCCTGGGCGATGGCGATGGCTCCCCTCGTGAACGGGCTGGCGCTCTTGTGGGTGGCCATCGAGGTGACGACCGTGGTCTCGGCGCTCCTCGTCGCCATCGACGGCACGGACGGGGCAACGGAGGCAGCCTGGAAGTACGTGCTCATCGCCTCCATGGGCCTTGGAATCGCCCTACTGGCGACCGTCGTCATGTACTACGCCGGCAGCTCGGTCTTCGGCGCGGTTCACGAGCTTTTCTACCCGAAGCTGCTCGGTTCGGCCGCCCGCTTCCCGCCCGAGGTGGTCCGTCTCTCCTTCGTGCTGGCAGTGCTCGGCTACGGCACGAAGATGGGGTTGGTCCCGGTCCACACCTGGCTTCCCGACGCGCACTCAGAAGCCCCGACCCCGATCTCCGCCCTCCTCTCCGGCTCCCTCCTGGCGGTCAGCTTCTACGCGATCTTGCGCTTCTACCAGATCGCGCAGCGCGCGATCGGCCCGACGTTCCCCCGGGAGGTGCTCTTGGCCTTCGGCCTCGTCTCTCTCGCCGTAGCTGCCTTGTACCTGGCGAGACAGCGGGACATGAAGCGCCTCCTCGCCTACTCGAGCATCGAGCACATGGGCATCCTCGCCATCGGCATGAGCTTCTCGGCGCCGATCGCCGTCGTCGGCGTCCTGTTGCACGTGCTGGCGCACGCGGCAGCCAAGGGGACCGCCTTTTTCGGTGCCGGCAGCATGCTGCGCAAGTTCGGGACGAAGGACATGACCCGGCTCAAAGGTGGGGTAGGGGCACTGCCCTTCAGCGGCCCGATGCTGGTCCTGGCAGTGCTCGGACTGTGCGCCATGCCGCCGTTCGGCATGTTCCGCAGCGAATTCCTCATCGTCTCTGGCGGCCTGGCCGATCGGCACGACGCTCTCGTGGCAGTGCTCGTCGTCCTCGTGCTGCTCGCCACCCTCGGGCTCACCTGGTTCTCCACTCAGACGATGCTGAGCCCCACCGCCGAAGGCGTGCTCAGAGGAGAGACCAGCCTCTGGATCGTCGGCTCCATGGTCGTCGGCCTGGTGGCGCTGGCGGTGCTCGGTGTCCATCCGCCCGGCCAGCTCTCCGACCTTTTGAGACGGGCGGCCCACGAGCTCGGGAGCGGGGCATGAGAGTGCCGGCGGCAGCCCTTCGAGTCGACCCGGCCCGCCTGGCCGAGTCGGTCGCCGGACAGGTGCACTCCGGCGGCCGCTTCGCCGGGCTGTTCGCCACCGCTAAGAGCGACCAGTCTTGCCTGCTGCAGGCAGTCGTCGCCGTGGGCGACCGGCTCGAGCTCACCGAGGCAGAGCTCTCCCCTGGCCAGTCGAGCTATCCGTCGCTGACGCCGCTCGTAGCGCCGGCTGCTTGGTACGAGCGGGAGATCCACGACCTCTTCGGCATCGAGCCTGCCGGCCACCCCCGGCTCGACCCGCTCGTGCTCCCCCTGGCTGACCGCTCGCGGCGCCCGCGGCCGGGCGAGAGCAGCGAACCGGCCGAGGTCGAGCTCGACACCTCGCCTCTCCCCGGGCACGTCACCGGCGAGGGGGTCTTCACCATCCCCTACGGCCCTGTGCGCTCGGGT
>JAJZLV010000009.1 GCA_021803215.1 Actinomycetes bacterium
GGTCGTAGGGGCGGAACGTCCGTGCCCGCCCCGCTGCAGCACTGGCTCGTCCCTCCGAGTCGGTGTCGTCGGCGGCGAACAGCTGGTCGGAGGCCCCGGGCGTCGTCATGGACAAATTCTCTCCCACCACGAGGGATTTCGCGAGCACTGCAACCACCAGAACGCGCTGGTCAGGGACCAGATTCGGAGATTCCATCTCCGAAACTCACGCTGGCCAGGTTGTGACCCACGCTCTTAGTGGGGGGAGGGCAGGCCCTCCCCCCAGCCCCCTCCAGCGCCGCTCGGTAATGCGCTGAGGTTGTCGGGACGGCAAAGCCGTCCCTCGGGCGACAAGCTCTCGCCATGGCAAGCCCCGCAGTGGTGAACATCAACGACGTCCTCGACGGTCACCTCGCCTTGGAGCTCGACTGCTTGGACCGCATCTACTTGAACGCCTACGCCAACAAGCTCCAGGTGGAAGGACAGGTCGCCTACTTCCTTCGCGACCACCTCGGCAACCCGGTGCCGTCTCCCGCGTTGTTCGAGAAGATCGGCAACCGGTTTCGAGCTGCCGTGAGCGCGTTTGCAAAGAACTACGAGATCCCCGTCCTCCATCTGAAGTCACCCGACCGCAGCCGATGGGACGACCGCAAGCTCGACCACGTGACGCCCTATTTGGACCGCGCCGCCCGTGAGGGTCGCACCGGCGTGGTGGCGATCATCTCGGCCCAGGAGCTGGCGTGGGTGTGGAGCGGCAAGAAGTGCGACCCGAAGCCGGGCCAGAGCCGCTTCGCCTTCGTGAAGGCCCGGCGTCAGTGCACCGTCTACTACTTTTACGTGCTCGACAGCGACTTCGGCCCGGGCTTCATCAAGATCATCAGCTACTTCCCCTATCCCGCGAAGGTGTGGGTGAACGGCCACGAGTGGGTCAAGCGCCAGGCCGATCGTGCCGGCCTCCGCTGCTCCATACTCGCCAACGGGTTCGCTGCCTGCGACGACCCCCACCGCCTCCAGGCCATCGCCGACCGGCTCGGGCCGAACCAGATCCAGGCCTTCTTCGAGCGCTGGATGACGGTGATCCCCACACCACTCACCACCGCCGATCGAGCGGCCGGCTTTTGGTGGGAACTCTCCATGCGCCAGATCGAGACCTCCACCACCTGCGTCTTCGACGACCCCCGCCGAGCCCGGGCGTTCTTCGAGGCCCTCGTACAAGACAACGTCGGGATCGGTCGCCCCGGCGAGGTCGCCATGGTGTTCTCGCGACCTTTGCGTCGTCCGACCAAGCACATCTACCGCCAGCGGATCTTCGGCACCGGGACCGAGGTCCGCATGGACTTCTCCTACAAGCACTCCCGGGTCAAGCAGTACCTGAAAGAAGGGAGGGCACTTCGCATCGAAACTGTGATCAACGACCCGAGGGACCTCGACATCGCCCGCCGCCTGGAACATCTTCCCGAGCTCCAGGCCAAGGCCCGCCAGGTCAACCACCGTCTTCTTATGATCGAGCGTGCCGGCCAGGGCTGTGCCATCGAGACCGCCCTTTTCGAGCGGATCTCACAGCCCTACGCAAGGGAGGGCCAACGAACCGGAGCACTGCGCTTCGGGGATCCACGCGTCATGGCCCTGGCCGGCGCACTCAGCGTCATGGTCCACGCCGTCTCCGGCTTCACCAACAAGAGCCTCAGGAGCCTCGTCGCCGGCCTGCTCGGCACGGACTACAGCCGCAACCAGATGACCTACGACCTTCGCCGTCTCCGGCTTCACGGCCTTATCGAGCGGCTCCCTCACACCAATACCTACGTCACGACGCCCGACGGTCTGCAGGCTGCCATCTTCTACGTCAAGGTCCACGAACGCGTCCTTGGGCCGCTGCTCAGCCCCAACAGGCCGCCAGCACCGCTCGAGCTACGCCGTGCCATGGCCACCATCGACCACGTCGTCGAGGACTACGTCACGAACGCGCGCCTGAAACCCGCTGCTTGAAAACTTGCCACAACGTCAAGCGTCTCGGACCCAAAGCAGTTCTAGCCGTCCGGACCGGGTCGGGCCGTGGTGGCCCGGCGGATCGTGGCCCCGTCGAGCTCAAAGGCCGTCGGCACCGCGACATAGAGCTGGCGGGAGAGGGCCGGTCCGAAGGCCACGGTCGACCCGTCGATCTCGAGCCTGGTGGCTACCTCCGGATCCTTGGCGAGCACGATGGCGTCCTTTCCGGGGGAAAAGCCGCTCTCGCTCAGGTACTGGAGCGCCTCGGAGTCGACCTCCACCCGCTCGGTGACGCGAGCCGGGCGGCTCCGGCTGTCTGTTGCCACCTCGGTGAGGGCCACCTGGTGGTCGGTGGCGGGTGGGCCGCCCGGGATCGGGTTGCCGTGCGGGCAGGTCGAGGGGTTTCCGAGCAGGGCGACGAGGCGGGCTTCCACCCCCTCCGCGGTGACGTGCAACATCTCCGAGACCGACTGGGGGAGTGGCCGAGGCGCTCGGCGAGGCGGGCTTGGACGACGGTCACTCGCTTCCTCGAGCTGGTGGATCGTCTCTAGGTACGCCTCCAGGGGAGGATGGAATCCGTCCGGCGGCACTGGCGCGATCGTACCTACCATGGGAGCGTGGCCCCCTATCTCCTCCTCGACGGGCACTCGCTTGCCTTCCGGGCCTGGTTCGCCCTGCAGGAGGCCAACCTCGTCACCTCCTCGGGGCAGGAGACCCAGGCCGTCTACGGCTTCGCCGGCATGCTCGGCCGTCTCTTGGAGGATCACTCCCCGGCCGGCCTCGGGGTCGCCTTCGACCGCCCTGAGCCGACCTTTCGCGATCTGATGGAGGCCGAGTACAAAGCGGGGAGAGCCGCCACCCCTTTGAGCCTCAAAGAACAGATCGGGCTCATCCGCCAGATGGTCGAGCTGATGGGCGTTCCCGTCCTCGAGCTCCCCGGCTTCGAGGCCGACGACGTCATCGCCACCCTCTCCACCCGCCTCGACGAGGCCGGCGAGGACGTGATCATCGTGACCGGGGACCGCGACAGCTACCAGCTGGTGCACGACCCGCACGTGAAGGTGCTCTACAACCGCCGCGGGGTGACCGACTACGTCTTGTACGACGAGTCCGGCATCGAGGAGCGCACCGGCGTCCGCCCGGAGAAGTACCCCTTCCTCGCCTCCTTGCGGGGCGATCCCTCCGACAACCTGCCGGGCGTGCCCGGGGTGGGTGAGAAGACGGCTGCCAAGCTCGTCAACGCCTACGGCGACATCGAGACCCTCTTCTCGAGTCTGGGGGAGCTGACGCCGAAGCTGCGCTCCTCGCTGCAGGAGAACGAGGCCCGGGTGCGGCAGAACTTCGCTCTCATGCAGCTCGTCCGCGATGCCCCGGTGGACTGTCAGCTGTCGGAGCTTCGCATCGGGGGCGGTCAGAGAAAGGAGCTGAACGACCTGTTCAGCCTCCTCGAGATACGGGCCCCGCGGGACAAGATCATCGCCGGCCTCGACCGGCTGACGAGCGGGAGAGGCGCCGCGGCGCCGCCCGCCCCGCTGGCGGAGGGCCCTGTGGCTGTCACCCGGCTCGCCACGGCGGCCGAGGCGAGGGCGGCCCTCGCCGAGCTCGCCGCAGGCGCCGGCGGCGTGGCGGTCGAGCCGGAGTGGGCTGGACAGCCCGGTCGCTCAGAGCTCGTCGGGCTGGCGCTCTCGCCGGTGGGGAGCCTCGGAGGCGGGGAGCGCCGCTCCTTATACCTCGAGGCGTCCTTCCTCGAGGAGGCCAAGGTGGCTCTCGCCGAGCTGCTGGACGGCCGTCCCGGCGTCGAGCCCCGCATCGTCTGCTTTCGGGCGAAAGAGCTCATCCGGGGGCTGTTCCCCTTCGGCCTCGGCCTCGACTCGCTCGATCTCGATCTGGCGGTTGCGAGCTACCTCGTCGACCCGAGCGGCGGGCAAGGTGGCCTCGCAGCCCTGGCAGGCCAGCCGGCCGGGAGCTCGTCGCCGGCCGGCACCCAGCTCGGCTTCGATGTCGCAGCGGGCGATGACGCCCGGGCGGTGGCCGCCGGCGAGCGGGCGGCGCTCGTGGCCGGGCTCTCCCATCGTCTGCGGCAGGCCCTGGCCGAGACAGGTTCGGAGAGGCTTTACAGCGAGATAGAGCGGCCGCTCATCAGGGTGCTCGCCAAGATGGAGATAGCGGGGGTGGCGGTCGACCGGGCTCGCCTGGAGGAGATCAACGCCGAGCTGACGGCGGACGCCGCCCGCCTCGAGGCCGAGGTGCAGGCGCTGGCCGGCGTGCCCTTCAAGGTCAACTCGACGCCCCAGCTCCGCCACATCCTCTTCGAGGTCCTCGCTCTCACCCCGCAGAAGAAGACCAAGACCGGCTACTCGACCGACGCTCAGAGCCTCGAGCGGCTGCGGGGAGAGCACCCGATCGTCGAGGCCCTTCTCGCCTACCGAGAGGTCGAGAAGCTCCGCTCGACCTACGGCACCGGTCTGCTCGCCGAGGTGGCGCCGGACGGTCGGATTCACGCCAGCTTCAACCAGACGGTGGCGCGCACCGGCCGGCTCTCCTCGGACCAGCCGAACCTCCACAACATCCCCGTCCGCTCCAACCTCGGCCGGCAGTTCCGCGAGGCCTTCGTTCCGGCCGATGGCTACGAGCTGATCGTGGCCGACTACGACCAGATCGAGCTCCGGGTGATCGCCCATCTGGCAGAGGACCCCGGGCTCATCGAAGCCTTCCGGAGCGGGCTCGACATCCACAGCGCCACAGCCCAGCGGGTCTTCGGGGTCGAGGCGGACGGCGTCACGCCGCTGATGCGCTCGCGAGCGAAGATGATCTCCTACGGGCTCGCCTACGGGATGGAGGCCTACGGGCTCGCACAGCGCCTCGCCATCCCGGTCGAAGAGGCGGCTCAGATCCTCCAGCAGTACTTCGATGCCTTCCCGAACGTGCGGGCCTACATGAACCGGGCGGTGGCGGAGGCCCGGGCGCGGGGCTACACCGAGACGCTCCTCGGCCGACGCCGCTACCTACCTGACCTCGGTTCTTCCAACTACCAGGTCCGCCAGGCGGCCGAGCGCCAGGCCATGAACGCCGGCATCCAGGGCTTGGCGGCCGACATCTTCAAGATCGCCCTCGTCCGCCTCGACGGGGCGCTCGAGAGGGCCGGATTCGGCGGGCGCATCGTCTTGCAGGTGCACGACGAGATATTGGTCGAGGCACCGCTGGCGGCCGGTGCCCAGGCGGCCGAGCTCACGGCCGAGGTGATGAAGGCTGCCGCCGAGCTGTCGGTCCCCCTTGCGGTCCACGTGGCCAGAGGGCGAAGCTGGGCGGCCGCCAAGGAGGCCGGCGGGGGGGCAGACGCCGGGGCGGGAGAGGACGAGCTCGAGCTCACCCTGCCGGGCTAGCCGGGCGGGTCGAGCAGCGGGGAACCCGCACTTGAACGAACTGCCGGCGGACTGGTATAGGCTTTCCACCTGCGGCGATGGCTTAGCCGGCGTGAGAGCGGGCCGGCCGCAGACCACTACCCAACCGAGATCCCCGCTCCTCACGCCCGGGCGGCCTACATACTGCAAGAGAGCGTCACAACCTGATGTCCGTCACTACCCCTACCAACCCCGCTCCCGAGAACCCGGAGCGCTTCGGGTCCTTCGACGCGATGGGGACCTACATCCCGGTGCAGATCACCGAGGACGACCTCGGGGACGTCTCCCTCGAAGAGGCGATCGACCGCACGATCCACCCCTTCGAGGACGGTGACATCGTGAAGGGCACCGTCGTCAAGATCGACAAGGATGAGGTGCTGCTCGACATCGGCTTCAAGTCCGAGGGCGTCATCCCCTCCCGTGAGCTCTCGATCCGCCACGACCTCGATCCCCACGAGGTGGTCGATCTCGGCCAGGAGATCGAAGCCCTCGTCCTCCAGAAGGAGGACAAGGAGGGCCGCCTCATCCTCTCGAAGAAGCGGGCCCAGTACGAGCGGGCCTGGGGCGACATCGAGCGCATCAAGGAGCAGAACGGCATCGTGAAGGGCCCCGTCATCGAGGTGGTGAAGGGCGGCCTCATCCTCGACATCGGCCTCAGGGGCTTCCTCCCGGCATCGCTGGTCGAGCTGCGCCGGGTCCGCGACCTGCAGCCCTACATCGGCCGCAGCCTCGAGGCGAAGATCATCGAGCTCGATAAGAACCGCAACAACGTGGTTCTCTCCCGGCGGGCTTGGCTGGAGGAGACCCAGCGCGAGCAGCGGGGCGAGTTCCTCGTCAACCTGAAGCCGGGTGAGATTCGCAAGGGCACCGTCTCCTCGGTGGTCAACTTCGGGGCCTTTGTCGACTTGGGCGGCATGGACGGCCTCGTCCACGTCTCCGAGCTCTCCTGGAAGCATGTCGACCACCCCTCCTCGGTCGTCTCCGTCGGCGACGAGGTCACCGTCCAGGTGCTCGACGTCGACCTCGACAAGGAGCGGATCTCCCTCTCGCTGAAGGCGACCCAGGTGGACCCTTGGCAGGAGTTCGCCACCAACCACCGCATGGGCGAGCTCGTCTACGGGCGGATCACCAAGCTCGTCCCCTTCGGGGCTTTCGTCCAGGTGGGCGACGGCATCGAGGGCCTGGTGCACATCTCGGAGATGGCCGCCCACCACGTCGACCTTCCCGAGCAGGTCGTCTCGCCGGGCGAGGAGCTCTGGGTGAAGATCATCGACATCGACCTCCAGCGCAGGCGGATCAGCCTCTCGATCAAGCAGGCCGCCGAGGGAGGTGTCGTCGCCGAGGAGTACCAGGAGGCCTTCGGCGAGCACGCCTACGACGAGCAGGGCAACTACATCGGCTACGACTTCTCGAGCGAGTTCACGCCCGAGACGGAGGCCCAGGCCGCTTGGGCGGACTACCAGCCGGCCGGCAGTGGCTATGAGACGGCGGCCGGCTCGGAGGAGGCGCCGGCCGAGGAGGCTGCCGTCCCGCCGGCAGGAGACGCCGGGGCCGAGTAGCCAGCGGGGGCGAGAGGCCGGCCTTCGGTTCTCTCGAGCCATCAGGGGCAACCGGAGCTGGCCAGCCTCGTGCAGTGGCCCGGACGAGGCAGCGTCGCATTCAGTGGCTGCCTCGAAGGCGCCTCGCCTCTGGGCGAAACCTTTGCCGGCCGGCTCGCCAACCGGCGGGGGACCGGCGCGCCGGTCGCGGGGCCACCGCCTCGAAAGTCCGCAGGAGCTCGTGGCCGGTTTCCACCTCGCCCGGGGCCGAGCCAGCCCGGCTCCGGCTGCCGGCCGTGGGTCGCGCCCGCCCGGGCCGAGCAAGCAGCGCGACTCGTCGTCGCGCCTCTGGCGGGCCGCCTCGGCCGAGGAGGACGAGCCCTCGCTCGAGCAGGCCTGCCCAGGGCGGAGCCCCCGGCGGCCTCTCCGGTTCGGACCTCTCTCTGACCTCAGTGGCGCAGCTGGGCGACGATCACGAGGATCACGACGCAGGCCACCGCGAGGAGGGCCGCGACGGCAATTACGGCCCCGAGGTTGGGAGGTGCCGGCCTCCCGAGAGAGGGCTCTGGTCTGTCGCTACCTGGCACAGGAGCTACCTGCTTTCATCCGGTTGGCCCCTCCATGCTCCCTCAGCTTTCGCCTCAGGTGTGATCGGGGGCCGGATCGGGAAGTGGCAGGCGACGAAGTGGTCCTCTCCGATCTTCCGCATGACAGGCTCCTCGGTGGCGCATCTCTCCGAGGCCCGGGGGCATCTCGTCCGGTAGCGGCAGCCGGACGGCGGCCGGATGGGAGAGGGCATCTCGGTCTCTTTCTCAGTCTCGGCCCCGAGTCCGGCCCCGGGGAGTCGGTTGACCGCCCTCGAGGAGACCACCGCCGCCATGAGCAAGGCCCTCGTGTAGGGATGGGCCGGGGCCGTGTAGAGGCTCTCGGCCGCGGCGACCTCGCAGGTCTTGCCGAGGTACATGACCATGAGGCGGTCGCTCACGTTCTTCACGACGGCGAGGTCGTGCGAGATGAAGATCATGGTGAGGCCGTAGCGCTCTTTCATCTCCTCCAAGAGGTTGAGGATCTGGGCCTGCACCGAGACGTCGAGGGCCGAGACAGGCTCGTCGCAGACGATGATGCGCGGATTGAGCACGAGAGCGCGGGCGATCGAGATCCGCTGGCACTGCCCGATGGAGAACTCGTAGGGGCGCCGCCAGCTGACGTCGTCGTAGTCGAGGCTCACCTCCGCCAGCATCTGGCGGGCCCGCTCGGTCCGCTCGGCCGGAGTGCCGATCCTCCAGAGGGCGAGCGGCTCGGCCACGAGCTCGCCGACCGTCCTGCGGGGATAGAGCGTCGAGATCGGGTCCTGGAAGATCACTTGCATCTTCGGGCGCACCTGGCGGAGCTCCTCACCCTTCAGGCCGGTGAGGTCGACCCCCTCGAAGAGCACCTTCCCGCTCGTCGGACGGGGGAGCTGCAAGATGGCCCGTCCGGTCGTCGACTTTCCGCAGCCCGACTCGCCGACGATGCCGAGGGTCTCGCCGGCCACCAGGTCGAAGCTCACGTTCGAGACGGCGTGCACCTTCTGGCCCTTCGGCGCCGGAAACTCGACGACGAGCTCCTCGACCCGCAAGAGGGCCTCCTTCTCGCTGCGGAGCTGGGCCGTCCCGCTGCCGGCCACTCAGACCGCCGCCTTCGCGGCCGGGAGGCCGGCCGCCTTGTTCGCCTCGAGCGCCTGCAGCGCCTCGGGCGATCCGACCGGGTACCAGCAGGCGAAGCGATGCCTCGGCCCCGCCTCTCTCAAAGGGGGTGGCTCGGTGCGACAGCGCGGCTGAACATAGGGGCAGCGGGCCGCGAAGCGGCAACCCTCGGGCAGGGCGGCCGGGTTGGGCGGCGTGCCGGGGATCGTCGGGAGCCTCGTGTGCGCTTGGTTGGTGAGCCGCGGCACCGAACGCAGCAGGGCCTCTGTGTAGGGCATCTTCATGTCGGAGAAGATCGCTGCCGTAGGCGCCTGCTCGACGATCTGGCCGGCGTACATGACGATGACCTCGTCGGCCCGGCCGCTCACGACCCCGAGGTCATGGCTGACGAGGATGACCGACATGTAGCGTTCCTCTTGCAGCCGTCCCAGCAGGTCGAGGATCTGGGCCGAGACGGTGACGTCCAGACCGGTGGTCGGCTCGTCGGCCAGCAGCAGCTTCGGGCCACAGGCGATGGCGGCCGCTATCACAACGCGCTGGCACATGCCGCCCGATAGCTGGTGGGGGAACCAGCGCAGGCGGGCCTCTGGCTCGGGGATGCCGACCGAGCGGAGGAGCGAGAGAGCGGTCCTCCTCGCCTCCTTGCGGTTCATGCCGAGGTGGTACGCGAGGTGCTCTGTGAGCTGGCGACCCA
Organism: Actinomycetes bacterium; assembly: GCA_021803215.1. Classification (GTDB taxonomy): domain Bacteria; phylum Actinomycetota; class Acidimicrobiia; order Acidimicrobiales; family Bog-793; genus JAJZLV01. Next base: position 9,284 of record JAJZLV010000009.1, read on the forward strand.
CCCGTACGACCGGGTTGAGGGAGGTGACCGGGTCCTGGAAGACCATGGAGATCTGGGCGCCCCACAGCTGGCGCAGCTCGGCCGGCGTCGCCCTCGTCAAGTCGACGTCCCCGAAGCGGACGCTTCCTTGCCGGATGACGTTCTCGCTCGGCAAGAGCCCCATTACCGAGCGGGCGAGGACAGTCTTGCCAGAGCCGGACTCGCCGACGACCGCCAGGGTCTTGCCCCGCTCGAGGTCGAAGCTCACGCCGTCGAGTGACCGCACGATCCCGTGCCCGGTCTTGAAATAGGTCCTCAGGTCCTCGACGCTCAAGAGAGGCTGTCCCTCTCTCTCCTCGATCTGGCGGAGCTGCCGGCCTCTCGTCACAGGGCGCTCCGCAGGTCGAGGCGCCGGCGGAGCCGGTCGCCGACGTAGTTGATGGAGAGGATGAAGCTGAACATAGCGATGGCCGGGCTGAGCAGAAGGCTCTGGTACTGCGGCATCGACTCGGTGCCGGCGGCGATCATGTTGCCCCAGGTCGGGATGGGCGGCCCGACCGACTGGCCGAGGAAGGAGAGGCCCCCCTCGGCCACGATGGCGAGGGCGACCCCGACGAGGCCGTAGGTGATGGCCGAGGGGACCACGTCGGGCAGCACGTACCTCCACAGCACCTGGGGGGTGGTCGCCCCGAGGGCCCGGGCGGCGAGGACGTAGTCCCGCTGGGCGTACTCGATCGTCGTCGCTCTCACGACCCGGAACAGCAGGGGCCAGGCGACGATGGCGATGATGATCGTGATGTCGAACTCGGAGTTGCCGAGGAAGGCCACGACGACGAGGGCGAGCACGAGGGAGGGGAAGGAGAGAAAGACGTTGGCGACGATGCTCAAGAGCTCGTCGAAGCCACCCCGGAAGTAGCCCGCCAGCAGGCCGAGCGGGCCGCCGACGAGGAGCGAGAGGGCTATGGAGGCGAAGCCGACGACGAGGGAGACCCGCGAGCCGAAGACGACCCTCGAGAGGATGTCCCTCCCGTCCTGGTCGCAGCCGAGCAGGTGGGCGGCGCTCGGACTGGCGTTCAGGAAGCAGGAGCTCTGGAGGGTGTCGGGATTCTGGAAGGGGAGGAGGTTGGCGAAGAGGGCGAGCAGTATCCACAAAGAGACGATGCCGGTCGCCAGCCAGAATCCCCAGCCGAGGCCGTGATACCACCTGCGCGCCCTCGGCCGGCTCTCGACGGGCGCGGCCACCATCTCGCCCCCGAGATGGCTCGGGGCGCGGGTGGCGGTGATGACGGCCATCTCGAAAGGGCCCTCCGGCCCGCTCACTGGCGCGCCGTAGAGCTCCTTCACCTCAGGTGGCTCCGGCACCTCAGGTGGCTCTGGCACGGCGCACCCTTGGGTCGATGACGGTGTAGAGCAGGTCGATCAGCAGGTTGAGCACTATGTAGACGACGGCCACGACGAGCGTGATCACCTGGACGGTAGGCAGGTCGTTCTTCGTCACGGCTGCCACGAGGTCCGAGCCGATCCCGGTCAGCCCGAAGACCTGCTCGGCGATGATCGCCCCGACGATGAGCGAGCCGATCTGCAGCCCGCCGACGGTCACGACGCCGAAGGTGGAGGGCCGGAGGGCATGGCGGAAGAGGATCCGCCTTGTCGTGAGCCCCTTGGCCCTGGCCATGACGATGAAGTCCTGCTCCAAGGTGGCGATCATGTCGGCTCTGAGCAGGCGCTGGTAGACGGCGATCGAGCCGATGGCGAGCGTGAGCGAGGGCAGGAACATGACGTTCAGGTTCTGGAGTGGGTTGGAGGCGATCGAGGGCAGGGTCGAGGCGGTCCCGGGGAAGATCGTCAGCTGGACCGAGAAGAAGTAGCGCAGGAGAGGCCCGATGATGAAGACCGGCAGGGCCAAGGTGGCGAAGGTGCCGGCCGTCGAGATCCGGTCGAAGAGCCGGTTCGGCCGCACGGCGCTCCACATGGCGAGCGGGATGGCTAGGAGGATGGCGATGATCTGGCTGTAGATGACGAGCTCGAGGGTGACCGGGTAGGCGCTGCTCAAGATGGTGGAGATCGGCTGGCGGGGAGCGGCCGAGTAGCCGAGCGTCCCGGACAAGAGATTGCCGAGCCAGTGGAAGTAACGGGCGAAGAAGGGGTGGTTCAGGTAGAGGATCGCATCTTCCTTGCGCAGGCAGGCGCGTCCGGCCGAGCCGCAGATGACGGCCGCCTCGCTGCCCGGCAGCTTCGAGGTGAAAAAGAAGGTGACCAGGCTGACGAGGAAGAGCGTCACGAGGAGCTCGAGCCCCCGTCTCGCGAACAGCTTCAGCAAAGATGCGCCCCTTTCGAAGCGGTCAACCTAGCCTGCGGGGGCCGCTGGGTGAAGGAGGCAAAGAGGTGGTTTCAAAGTCGCCTCC
>JAJZLV010000115.1 GCA_021803215.1 Actinomycetes bacterium
GTGAGAGATGCCGTCTGCCAGTCGAGTTCGCCGTCGTGGCTGGAACCACCTCGGAGGTGGCTCCGCCGGCCTCGCAGTCCGGGACTTGGTCAGGACTGGTCGGCCGTGCCCGAAAGGAACGGGCTGTTTCCTAGAGTCTGCGCATGCCCTTGCGCCCCGCAGCAGTCGAGGACGCGCCGGTGATCGGCGAGCTCATCAGGGAGCTGGCGTCCTACGAGCGACTCGAGGACGAAGTGGTCTGGACCGAGCAAGAGCTAGCCGTCGCCCTCTTCGGCGAAGGGGCGGTGCCCCAGGTGCTGCTGGCTGAGAGCGACGACGGCGCGGTGGTCGGGTTCGCCCTCTACTTCCGGACGTTCTCGACCTTTCTTGGCCGGCCAGGTATCTGGCTGGAGGACCTCTTCATCCGTCCGGCGCACCGATCTAAGGGATATGGCCGTGCGCTGCTAGCGGCCCTGGCAGAGCTGAGCGATGGCAGGGTCGAATGGAAGGTCGTCGACTGGAACGAGTCGGCTATGGCCTTCTACCGGTCACTCGGCGCCCGGCCGGTTGAGGGTTGGACCACCTACAGGTGGTTGCCTGGCGACCGGATCGACGCTTGACCGCCGCCCGCATCGTCATTCTGGCCCTTGCCGTCGCCGGTGCCCTCATCCGGCCATTTCGGATGCCGGCCTTCATGGCGCCGATCGTTTGTGCCGTGGTGGCCGTCTCTTCGGGCCTCGTCTCCTTGCAGAGAGCCACCGACTCGCTTCGCCCGCTCATGGCGCCTCTCGGCTTCCTCCTGGCCGCGATACCTCTCGCGGTTCTTCTCGACCGCTTCGGCTACTTCGAGCAGGTCGCCGCCCGATTTGGTAGCGGGAGGCTGCTCGTGCCGGGCCTCTGGTTGCTCGGAGCTGGGACGGTGGCAGTGCTCAACCTTGACGCCGCCGTCGTGCTCCTCACCCCGCTTTACGTTCGTATCGCCAGGCACCAAGGACGCTCGGCTCGATACCTCGGCTTCCAGCCGGTCCTTCTGGCCTTGCTGGCTTCCTCATTCCTCCCGGTCTCAAATCTCACGAATCTCATCGTGGTGGCGCGCTACAAGCTCGTTCCCTGGCAGTTCCTGGAGCACTTGGCCCTCCCCGGCCTAGCCGCCTGCTCTCTTGGTTTCCTCCTCTATCGCTTGGTCGGGAAAGACACCGCCTTCCAGGCGTTCGATGAGCCAAGGGGCCCGATCGTTTCGGAGAGCAGGAGGGACACTCGGGTCCTCGCCACCGGCTCTGTGCTGGTCGTGCTCGTCCTCGCGGGCTTCCTCGCCGGTCCTTCCCGCGGGGTAGCCGAATGGGAAGTGGCACTTGGGGCGGACGTCGTGCTCTGTCTCCTCACCCGTCGGCTCCCATGGCGGACGATCCCATGGCGGACCGCTCTTCTCGCCGCCGGGCTCGGGGTTCTTGCGGCTGCGGCGACAGTGGACCTGCACCTAGGCGGGCTTCTCAGCGGCGATGGAACGCTTGCGTACCTGCGGGAAGCGGCATTGAGCGGGGCCGGGGCGAACGTCGTGAACAATCTGCCGGCGCTCCTCGTGAGCCTGCCGGCCCTCTCGAACGGTGTCGGGCACGCAAGCTGCTCTGTCTGGCCGGTTCTGTGGGGCGTGAACTCGGGCCCTGGCCTTCTCGTCACTGGTTCGCTCGCCTCCCTCCTGTGGGTGGACGCCATGGGGCGGCTGGGCGAGCCGGTGGGCGCCGGAGGCTTTCTCAAGGTCGGGGCACGGGTCGTGCTGCCGTCCGCCATCGTCGGACTAGCCCTCTTGGTCGCCCTGGCGCCCGCTGTCGGCTGCTGAGGCCAGGCGGCTAGTTTCGGGCCATGCCCGAGATCGAGCCGGCGACCGACCACACCCATCTCGCCAACAATGGCAAAGTCGAGCTCAGCCTGGACGAGCTGGCCGCTATCCAGCCGGGCATGTCCCGCCTCATGGTCGAGGTGTCTGACCGGATGTGGAAGTGCTACCACGCCGGGCTGGCCCGCAACCGCCCACTTGCCCGCTACCAGCTATCGCAGGCCACCAAGATCATGAAGAGCTCCCTCGTCGTCCGCCCGAAGTACACCGAGCAGATGGGCCGGTACATCAACGAGGAGATCGCCGCCCTGCGCCGAGTCATCGAGTCCGGGGAGTGGGAGGCGTTCGAGGCGTCCTTCGAGGCAGTCGTGGCGGGAGCCAACCGCTACCACGAGGAGTTCGACAAGGGTTACCTGGTCTGGAAGGTGCCGGCCGAACCGCCGCCCTACCTCGACCTCACGCCTCGAGACTGATCTCGCCCGCCCGTTGGAGCCGGCGAGGCTCGGCGCTCCAGCCGAGCCGCAGCAGCTGAACCCCTTCGAGGCCGAGCCGCCGAAGCCGCCGTCGCGGGACGTCGATGGCCACTTCGGCCGACTCCCCGGGCCCGAGCCGGTGCCGTCCAATCCCGAGAAAGACGAACGGTGGATCTCCCTCGCCGGCCCGAGCGGGCGAGGCGTATGCCTGCAGCACGGCGCTTCCCGTTCGTTCGCCGGTGTTGGTCGCTACTGCCTTCAGCACGATGAGGTCGTCGGTTTCGACGACCCCTGCCGGCTCGAAGTCGAAGGTCGTGTACGAAAGGCCGTGGCCGAACCAGAAGAGCGGCTCCACCGATCGGGCCGCGTAGTGGCGGTAGCCGACGAGCAGGCGCTCACCATAAGGTGCCCGGCCCTCCGAACCTGGGTAATAGGCAAAGGCGGGGGAGTCCTCGATTCGAACCGGCATGGTGTGAGGTAGCCGCCCGCCCGGCTCGTCGGCCCCCGAGATGACCTCCGCGAGTGCGAGCCCGGCCATCTCCCCGCCAAACCAGGCCTGCAGAATGGACCGAGCGTCCCCGGCCCAGTCGAGAGAGACAGGTGAGCCGGTGTTGAGCACCACGGCTGTCTTCTGGTTGGCTGCCAGGACTGCTCGCACGAGGTCGTTCTGCCTCCCTGGGAGGTCGAAGTCCTCTCGGTCCTCGCCCTCGGTCTCCCACTCGGCGGAGCTGCCGACGACGCAGACGACCGCGTCGGCCTCCCGGGCGAGCGAGGCGGCCTCGTCGATCAGCTCGTCGTCGCTCAAAGAGGGGGGCTCGTGGCCGATGAAAAAGCCGGCAACAGGTAACCCTGCGACCGACTCGTACTCGACCGTTACCTCGTAGCTCCTCCCCACCTCGAGGTCGACCGTGGTTCTCACCTCCCTCGACGCGAGCCCGTGGAAGCCTTCACCCCGCTCCCGGGAGCCTTCCAGGATCTCCTCTCCGTCGAGTAGGAGGCGGCCTCTTCCAACCTGGTGGAGCGAGAGGGAGTGGCTGCCGGGCAGCCGTGCCGTTAGGGATGCGCTGCAGCGGATTCCGATGGCGCTCTGGTCGAGAGGGGCCAGCCCCGCTGCTGGCACACCAGCCCAGCTGAGGGGCTGGGATGGTGTCTCTTCTGCTGTCACGAGCGCGCCGGCAAGGCCGCCTGAGAAGTACTCGACTCGGAACGGCCCTTGCAGCGCCAGGGCGCCCTTGGTGTTTCGGCAGCCGGCCGCGTGCCCTACCTCGACTCCGAGCGGCTCATAGATCTGGCGCAGGCCGGCGAGGACTGATACGACCTCCTCCGGCTTTACGCCGGCGCTCCCTCCTCCCTGGATCGCGGTGTGCTCGGCGTTCGGTCCGACGACGGCGAGTCTCTCGCCAGCTCGAAGCTCGAGGGGAAGAAGCGGTGCAGCTCCCTCCGCCGCCCCGTTTTTCAACAGGACGAACGAGCGGCGGGCGAGTTGGCGGGCGATCTCGCGCCTCTCCTGCCGCGTCGTCTCCGGTGCTGGTCGACGAGTCGGCAGGTCGAGACGTCCGAGGCGTTCGGCCAGGTGGAGGACCGCCCTCGCCCGGGCCGTCACCACCTCTTGCCCGAGCTCACCGTACTCCATCGAGGCCAGGAGCTTGGCGCCGTAGTGGGTTGGCGGCCCGGGCATCTCGAGGTCGAGCCCGGCCCGGGCAGAGGCGGCAGTGCTCCTTGCCCCGAACCAATCGGACATCACCAGGCCGTCGAAGCCCCACTCACGCCGGAGGGTGTCGGCCACGAGCTCGGTGTGCTCGGCGGCGTAGGTGCCGTTGATGCGGTTGTAAGAGGTCATTAGGGCGAAGGGAGCGGCCTCGCGCACGGCCTCCTCGAAAGGTAGGAGGTAGACGTGCCGAAGCGTCGCCTCGTCGACCTCGGAGCTGATCGTGTGACGCTCGAACTCGGTGTCGTTGGCGACGAAGTGCTTGATGGTGGCAGCCACTCCTCGTTCCTGCAGGGCGGTGATGTAGGAAGTGGCCAGCACTGCCGTCAGTACCGGGTCCTCTGAGTAGCACTCGAAGTGACGGCCTCCGAGGGGGTGGCGCTGGAGGTTTACGGTCGGGCCCAAGAGGACGTCCACCCCCTTCTCCCTGCACTCATCAGCAAGGGCGCGGGCGAGCAGGGCGGCGGCCGACGGGTCGAAGCTGGCTCCGATGGCGGTGCCGCAGGGGAAGCAGATCGAGGTGTAACCCACCCAGCTGGCTCCGCGGACGGCGACCGGGCCGTCCGACAGGTGCATCGAGCCGATCCCGAGCCGCTCTATGGCCTCGGTGTGCCACCAGTCCCGGCCGGCGAGCAGCTGCACCTTCTCCCTGAGTGTGAGCCTTGAGAGGATCTCGTCTGCCTGCGTCATGCCGCCCTCCTCTCCCTGAGGGCCGCCAGGGCGGAATCGGGCACCTCGAGGTCGCCCTGGCCGGTTCCGACCGAGAGGTCTGGTTTGAAGCTCCCGTGGTAGTCCGAGCCTCCGGTGGCGACGAGCCCGTGTCTCTCTGCGAGCCTCAGGAGGCGTTGGCGCTCTTGTTCGGAGTATCGCCCGTACCAGCACTCCACGCCAGTGAGACCGGCCTCGGCGAGGGAGGCGAGCAAGCTGTCGAGGGGGCCAGGGCCGAGGCCGAGCGAGAGCGGGTGGGCGAGAACGGCGAGGGCGCCGGAAGCCGCGGCAGAGTCGATCGTCTCTTCGGGCGAGATGAAGGCCTTCGGGATGTAGGCCGGGCCGCCTTTCCCGAGGAGCTGGTCGAAGGCGGCCTGGTAGCTCTCTGCCACACCCTTTCTCACCAGAGCGGCCGCGAAGTGGGGCCGGCCGAGAGTGCTGCCGCCGGCCTCGGCCCTCACGTCGTCGAGGCTGATCTCGATACCGAGCTCGTTCAGCCGACCGATCAGTCGGTCGTTCCGCGTCATCCTGTCCTGGCGGAGCCGCTCCAGTTGGGACTGGAGCGGACCGTCCTCAACCTCGACGAAGTAGCAGAGTATGTGCATCGTCCCCGGCGAGAATTTGCAGGAGACCTCGCAGCCCTGCACAAGTTCGATCTCGGCTGTAGAGGCAGCCTTCTTTGCCTCGCTCAGTCCCTCAAGCCCGTCGTGATCGGTGAGAGCCAGGGCGCTCAGACCTGCCTCAGCGGCGAGGCGCACGACCGTCGTCGGCGTCTCTGATCCGTCCGAGCAGGTGGAGTGACAGTGCAGGTCGATCATGGATTCCTCTGGGGGAGCTTCCCGAGAGCGTACCGGTTGACCATCGTGCCGCTCGGGAGGTCGCACGCGGATGGCAGAATGGAGGGCGTGAAGGAGGCTTGCGGGGTCTTCGGGGTCTACGCCCCGGGCGCCTTCGTATCCCAGCTCACCTTCGACGGACTCTTCGCTTTACAACACCGGGGGCAAGAGTCGGCCGGCATGGCGGTGAGCGACGGTGAGACGGTCATGGTGCTGAAGGACATGGGTCTCGTCACCTCTGTCTTCGACGAGCGGGGCCTCTCCTCACTCCAGGGAGACCTGGCGATCGGGCATACCCGTTACTCGACCACCGGGCCGAGCACCTGGCACAGCGCCCAGCCGGTCTACCGACCCTCTGGCAAGGCGGGCTTCGCTCTCGGGCACAACGGCAATCTCACCAACACCGAGTCCCTCGCCGTCGAGGCGGGAATGCTCGGTGCCCTCACCTCCGACAGCGATGTGGTCGCCGAGCTGCTCGCCCAGCGCTTCCCCGACGAGAGCAAGGCGCTCTCCGGGAAGGTTGAAGCTGACCACCTGCTCGACGCGCTCTGTGAGGTGCTCCCGCGCCTCGAGGGCGCCTTCTCGTTCGCTCTCATGGACTGCGATCGGCTGATCGGGGTGCGCGACCCGCACGGCTTCCGGCCCCTCTGCCTCGGTCGACTCGACTACAACGTCGACGGCGAAGCCCGCACCGGCTGGGTGATCGCGTCGGAGTCTCCCGCTCTCGACATCTGCGGCGCCCAGCTTGTCCGCGAGATAGAGCCCGGCGAGATGGTCCTCATCGATGCCTCCGGGCCGCGGAGCTCCTGGCCATTCGGCGAGGAGGCGAAGGACGCCTGCCTGTGCGTCTTCGAGTTCGTCTATTTCGCCCGGCCGGACAGCCGGCTCCGGAATCGGGAGGTCTACGCCATCCGCCGCAAGATGGGCGAGCTCTTGGCTGGCCAGCAGCCGGTCGAGGCCGATCTCGTGATCGGCGTTCCAGATTCGGGCGTGACGGCTGCCGAGGGATACGCGGCTGCTAGCGGCATCGCCTTCGGCCAAGGTCTGATCAAGAACCGCTACATCGGGCGGACCTTCATAGCTCCGACTCAAGAGGCGCGGGCACTCGGCGTGCGCAGGAAGCTGAACCCGCTTCGGGCGAGCATTGCCGGCAAGCGCCTCGTAGTGGTCGACGACTCGATAGTTCGAGGCACCACTACCCGACAGCTGGTGAAGATGCTGAAGGAGGCCGGTGCCGCCGAGATCCACCTGCGCATCTCCTCGCCCCCCTTCTCCTGGCCCTGCTTCTACGGCATCGACACCCCCTCCCGGGATGAGCTGCTCGCCGCCCAGCTCTCCCTCGAGGAGATGAACGCCAACATCGGGTCGGACTCTCTCGAGTTCCTCTCGCTCGCGAACCTCATGGAGTCTGTTGGGGCCGATCCGGAGGGCCACGGGATCTGCCGAGCCTGCCTCACCGGCGACTACCCGACCGAGGTGCCGCTCAGTCTGAAGGACCGCTCCGCGGTGCTCGAACGAGAGCTGGTCGCCTCCAAGCACTGAGAGGTGGCCGAGCTGGTGGTTGCCAGGCAGCTTCTGGAGAGGTCTCCGCCCGCCTGCTCGACACGCCCCCGGGCAGCGAGGAAGACCGTGCGAAGACCGTGCGAACAGGGCCTTCCTCCGTGGTCGGGACCGGCATCGATCCGGTGACCTCGCGCTTTTCAGGCGCGCGCTCTACCAACTGAGCTACCCGACCTAGTGAGGCCAAGAGTACCGCGGCCAACGGCTCTTGGAGCAGCCATCGGCTTGGCGGACCTGACGGGATTTGAACCCGCGACCTCCGGCTTGACAGGCCGGCGTGCACTCCGAGCTGCACCACAGGTCCCAGCTTTCGGCACCGGTAGGTGCCTGCCACGGCCTCGCTGTCTGGACGAGGTTGCAAGCCCTTCTGCTTGCTGCGACCAGAGGATCCTACTCGGTGTCTGCAGGCTCAGATGCAGGACGGCAGAGAGCCGTCAGAGCGACCGGAGGGGCGCGTCGCCGCCCGGTCGGTATCTTCGCGGACAGCCTGCCAGCCGGCGACGCCGGCCTGTGGCGGACAAGGAGGCCGAGCGCCTTGGAGGCTGCTAGGTGGACAAGGATTCGACCGGGCACGACCTCGCCCGACCGGCGGCGTCGCTGATGACCTCCGCTGTTGTTTCTCCCTCGCCATCCCACCCGGCCGTGATCTGCTGCGCCGAGGTGACCGCAGCCGGCACCGGGGGGCGGGGGCGATTCGCCACCGAGCCGGCAGGAGAGCTCCTGGCTCGAGAGTCAAGACCCCGGCCGGGCGAGGCGGAGCGGACAGAGTTGGGAGCCGGCTGGGGGCAGGCAGAAGCCCGTGGGGAGACAAGAGCAGCCGAGCAGATGGGTGGGTAGCACCTTGCCGGCCAGCCGTCTCAGCTCAAGACGCCGGATCGGGATCCTGCTCATCTGCTGCATGAGCCTTTTCATCGTCGGGATCGACAACACGATCGTGAACGTTGCCCTTCCCTCGATCGGGCGCGACCTGCACGCTTCACTCTCCGGCCTCCAGTGGACCGTTGATGCGTACACGCTCGTGCTGGCGAGCCTTCTGATGCTCTCGGGGTCGACCGCCGACCGGCTCGGCCGGCGTCGGGTCTTCCAGATCGGTCTCGCCCTGTTCACCCTCGGGTCACTTGCCTCGAGCCTGGCGCCGTCGCTCACCTGGCTGGTGATCTTCCGAATGCTGCAGGCGATCGGTGGTTCGATGCTGAACCCCGTCGCGATGTCGATAATCCGAAACACCTTCGAGGATCCCCGTGAGCGCGCACAGGCGATCGGCATCTGGGGCGCGGTCACGGGGATCTCCATGGCGCTCGGTCCCCTCCTTGGCGGCCTACTGGTCGATAGCGTCGGCTGGCGCTCGATCTTCTGGGTGAACATCCCTATCGGAGTCGCGGCGATTGTCCTGACGGCCCTTTTCGTGCCCGAGTCGCGGGCGCCCCGAGCCCGCAGGCTCGACCCGGTCGGCCAGGCGCTAGTCCTCGTCGCGTTGGCCTCGATCACCTACGGGATCATCGAAGGTCCGCGGAAGGGGTGGCTCTCTCCGCTCATCCTCGGCCTTTTTGCCCTCGGCGCGCTCAGTCTCGTGGCCCTCGTCTTCTTCGAACAGCGGCGCGACGAGCCGCTCGTAGAGCTTCGTTTCTTCAGAAGCGTCCCATTCTCGGCTGCGACGCTGATCGCAGTGGCGGCCTTCGTCTGCCTCGGCGGCTTTCTCTTCCTGAACACCCTCTACCTACAGGACGTGAGGCACCTCTCTGCCTTGCAGGCCGGTATCGACACCCTGCCGATGGCGGGCGTGACGGTGCTCTTCTCTCCCATTTCCGGTTGGACGGTCGGCCATGTCGGAGCTCGACCGTCGCTCATCGCCGGGGGCTTGGGGCTCGCCACGGGCAGCCTCATCCTGACCGGCATGACCCCGGCCACCCCGTTCGCGGCCCTGTTCGTCGCCTACGTCGTCTTCGGCATCGGAGCCGGAGTAATCAACGCGCCGATCACGAACACAGCTGTCTCAGGCATGCCCGCCGCCCAGGCAGGTGTGGCGAGCGCCATCGCCTCTACCAGCCGCCAGATCGGGTCCTCGCTCGGCGTGGCTGTCGTCGGAGCGGCCGCCGCCGCCACCCTGGCCGGCAGGGGAGTCGGCCCAGCCTTCGCGGCGGCCACCCACACAGGCTGGTGGATCATCGTCGCCTGTGGCGCAGCCGTGGCGATCTTGGGCATCTCGAGCACCACTCCCTTTGCCAAGGAGACTGCTCGCAAGGCGGCCGCCAGCTTCGAGGAGGAAGAGCCCAACCACCCGGCCCGCGAGCCGGCAGCTCAAGTTTGATCGAGCCCGAGAAGGCCCAGTGCCGTGGCGCGGGCGTTGGAGTAGTCGAGCTTTCCGTTGGCATGGCGCTCGACGGATTGGACGACGAGGACGCGCTTGGGAGCCTTGTAGCCTGCGAGCCGTTCCTTCACATGGCTGATGAGACCGGCTTCGTCGAGGCCGGTGTCATCGGCGATCGAGACGAGCGCCACGACGGCCTCTCCGACGGCGTCGTCGGGCACGCCGACGACCGCGGCGTCGACCACGCCGGGGGTCTCCTTGATGACCTCTTCGACTTCTTCCGGGTAGACCTTCTCGCCGGCGGTGTTGATGCAGCCGGAGCCTCGTCCGAGAAGGGTGATCGTTCCATCCGACTCCACCTTGGCCCAGTCTCCGGCCACCACGTAGCGACGGCCCTCGATCTCGCGAAAGGTCGAAGCCGTCTTCTCGGGGTCCTTGTAGTACCCGAGCGGCAGATGCCCAGCGACGGCCAGGCGGCCGGCCTCGCCGGAGCCGGGACTGACGTCGCGGTCCGACTCGTCGAGCACACGAACGGTGCTTCGCGGCCTGAAGCTGGCCGGGGCGGTGCGCTCGCCCCGCGAGACGGACGATGAGGCGAGCGAGCCGGACTCTGAGCTTCCAAGGCCGTCCACCAGGCGAGCGTTGCAGAAGTGCCGAAGGAGCCGCTCTTTGTTCTGGCGCGAGAGCATGGCTCCCGACGACATGACGAGCCGGACGCGGCTGAGGTCCCACCTCCTCGGGGCCGCCTCCAGCTCTGCCAGGAGCGGCCGCGCAAAGGGGTCGCCCACTATGCAGATGCCCTTCACCTGTTGCCGCACGACCGTGTCGAGCAGCTCCACCGGATCGAAGCTACGGCTGGTGAGGGTCACGACTGAGCCGCCTGCGAAGAGCGCGGCCATGGCGAACCAGCAGGCTGTCCCGTGCATGAGCGGCGGGCCGGGCAGAACCCGCGGCCCCCTGCGCCCGCCCTGTTCCAGGTATGCGGGGTTCGAGCTCTCGGGCGGCGTCCGCCCGTACTGCTCCTCGATCATCAAGAAGAACTCGTGCTGGGGCCACATGACCCCTTTAGGCATGCCAGTCGTGCCGCCGGTGTAGAGCAGCAGCAGGTCCTGGCCTCCTCGACCCCAGGGGGCGGCGAAGTCGGTCGGGGCCGCCGTGCTCACCACCTCCTCGTAGCTGTCCGCCCAGGCGGGGCAGTTCTCCTCATCGCCGATCCTGAGCCAGCTTCGGATGGCTGGAAGCCGGTGGCGGATGCGCTCGCAGCTCTCGGTGAACTCTGCATCGAAGACGACGGCGGCGGTGTCGGAATCTTCGAACAGGTAGACGAGCTCGTCGTCGGCGTAGCGGTAGTTCGTGTTGACAGTCACGAGCCCCGCTTTGAAGGCCGCGAACATCGCCTCGAGGTATTGCGGGCGGTTTCGGCAGTACTGGGCCACCTTGTCCTGGCGGCCGAGCCCGGCCGAGACGAGGTGCGATGAGAGTGCGTCCGCTCTCTTGCTCCACTCGGCCCAGCTGAGACTGAAAGCGCCGTGACAAAAGGCGATCTCATCGCCAAGGCGGTGTGCCACGGCCTCCCAGACATCAGCCAGGTTCCATTCGGTGCGGGCCATCACCCGACGCTACCGGGCCCAGGATGTCGAGCAAAGGCCGTCAGTACCAGCCGTAATAGCGCTCGTGGGCCCATGCCCGGGCGGGGTTCCCGTAACGGTGCAGGATGTAGGACTCCCCTGCCAGGCACTGGAACCAGCCGGCGGCTCTGTGATAGGCGCCGTTCCAGTACTCCCGCCAGGAGATGCCCTCGCTCTGAATGAGCGAGCGGCCCATTTGGTACCAGCCGTAGCGTCCGGCTCCGGCAGCAGCGTGGTAGCGGTAGGTGCTCTCGTAGCAGATGATCTTCTCGATGTCGCTCCGATAGCCGAAGTCGGCCCAGAAGCTGCGGGGTATCGCACGGTGGGAGTAAGTCACCTGCTTGATGCGGAGTGAGACCACGCGGGGCGAGCGCCCGGCGGCCGTGTTGTTGCAGGCCGCCCAGCCCTGGGCCGGCTGCATGGCGGCCCCAGCTTGTGGAGTGGCCGTGCTACCGATGGCCGTCGTCGTGAG
>JAJZLV010000126.1 GCA_021803215.1 Actinomycetes bacterium
CTCGGCAGCGGGGATGATCTCCCACCAGGCGTCAGAGCCGGCCACACGGTTGTCGACCCGCTGCCGAGACGTCCGGCTCGGTGCCGGCCTGGATCAGGGTCGAGTCAGCGGCGCTGCAGCTGGTGTCGAGGCAGCCGCCGCCGATGCCGATCCAGGTGGCGCAGTCCTCCGCCCGGCCGGCGGTGTGCTGGGTGGCCGTCGGCACGACCCAGCTGGCGCTGATGGAGCTGAAGGGCGTGCCAGTCTCCAGGATGCCCTGGTTGCAACCGGACCAGTTGGGCGACTGGCTGTCGGCGAACCGGTTGCCCGGCCCGGTGACAGCGATCAACTCGTGGTACTCGTGCTGCGCGTTCCGAAGGACGCCCCAGATGCTCGTAGGCGCCCCGAAGTCGACTCCGGGCGGCCAAGGCCGCTCCAGGGGAGAACGCTACCACCAGTTGGTAGTATCTTTGGTATGGCTAGAGAGAAGGCGACCATTACCGTCGATCGGGAGAAGCTCTCCCAAGCGCGCGCCATGCTCGGCGTGCCCTCTGCCTCGGCCGCGATCGACGTCGCGCTGTCAGAGCTCATCCGCCGGCACCGGTTGCGCAACGATCTGAGGGCGTACGCCGGGACCCCACCGACCGCCGAGGAGGCGGCGCTCGGCGATGCGTCACCCGACTGGGACGATCTCGCCGACGACACCGACTGGGAGGCCGAGTGGCCCGAGGAGCGGTGAGCGAGCCGGCGGCCCGACGCGGCGAGATCTGGCTCGCTGAGCTCGACAAGCGTCGACCGGTGGTCGTGCTGACGCGCAATCCCCTCGGACGAGTGCTGCATTCGGTGATCGTCGGTCCGGTCACGTCGAGCATCCGTGGCCTCAGCACCGAGGTCGAGCTCTCCGAGGACGACGGCGTGCAACGACCGTGCGTGGTGAACCTCGACAACATCCAGCTCGTCCCCCGAGCGAGATTGGTGCGACGCGTCGGCCGGGCGGCGCCTCAGACCTTGCGGGCGATCTGTGCGGCAACGGCTGAGGCGATCGGCTGTCGGTGACCCTCTCCCCGGCATTGCGGACGGGGCTTGCTCCCCAGCGGTGGGGTCCATGCCGCCACCGGGTGAGGCGGTTGACGCGTCATCGGGCCGCCGCGGGTAGCCGGGTGAGACTGCCCATGCGGCGTCGATCCACGTCCTGTGACCACCAGCCCGGCGGCGAGGATGTTGCTGGCTGCGTTGAGGTCCGCGTTGGCGGTGCGCCCGCAGGATTGGCGCAGAAATTGCTGGACCCTCTGGCTGAGCCACCCACGACACTCAGGGACCGACACTTTCAGTGATCGACTTCCTACATCGCTACGTGATCCTCAACAACCCCCGCCGCCCGAACGAGGGCGCCTCAGGGGCGGGCCAAGAGGCCGCCTGGCACGAGCTCGTCAGGGTAGCGGACGAGCTCGAGGCAAAGGCCCTCGGGCGGGGCCGGCTCCACGTCTCCGGCTCGTTTCCTCAGCTCGAGGCGTTGGCGGAGATCCGCCGCCGTCATCCTTCCCTGGCCGACGGCGACGAGAGAGCCGACTATCGAGCGCACCATGTGGTGGCAAAAGGCGTTGGCCTCTATCTCGAAGACGAGACGGTCACCCCCGGTCCTGAAAAGAGCGTCGGTCACCCGGCGGTTGATGGGACCATCTACTCCCGGCGGTCTCTTGCAGAAGGCGGCGAAGTCGTGCTCGCCCAAGAGGCCGTCCGCCCCGATGCGCATGGCGCCGAGGTCGAGCTCGCCCGGGACGTGCCAGAAGAACCGCCGCAGGAGGGGGTCGGGCACGCCCGAGCGCAAGAGCCGGTAGCTGTAGCGCCGCGCCACCGCCGAGCGGCGGGCGTCGAAGCCGGCTGGAGCGACAAGGGCGCGCCAGATCGCCACCGCCGGGCCGCACTGGGCCGTGAGCGAGCGCGCCAGGCGGGTGAGCTCGCCGGGCTGGCCCTCCGGCTCGCGGGCGAGCCAGCGCTCGACCGGGAGAGCCGGGAGGTCGACGTGGACGACCTGGCCCCTGGCGTGCACGCCGGCGTCGGTCCGCCCGGCACAGCCGAGGCGCACCTCGGCCCCGACCATCTTCGAGAGGACCTCTCGCAAAAGCCCCGCCACCGTCGGGACCGCCCCGTTCGCCTGGGCGGCAAAGCCGCGGAAGGGGCCGCCGTCGTAGGCGACGAGCAGCATGACGCGACGAAGCGGCCCCTCTGGGGCCGCTTCCAGGTCGCTTGGAGCCCGCTTGGCCGGCTCCTTCTCCTCGGAGGCTCCGAGCTCGAAGAGGCGCTCTCTCAAGCGGTCAGACGAACTCGATCTTCGCCATGGGGGCGCTGTCGCCATGGCGGGGGCCGAGCTTCATGATCCTCAGGTAGCCGCCGGGGCGATCGGCGTAGCTGGGCCCGATCTCGCTGAAGAGCTTGCCGGTCATCTCCTTGTCCCGCACGAAGGCCAGCACCTGGCGGTGGTTGTGGAGACCGCCCTTGGCCGCCTTGGTGATGAGCTTCTCGGCGATCGGGCGGAGCGCCTTCGCCTTCGCCTCGGTCGTCTCGATCGGGCTCGGGTAGGCGGCGATCATCGAGGCGAAGAGGTTGCCCATCATCGCCTTTTGGTGGGCGGCATCACCGCCGAAGCGGCGAGCCTTGCGCGGGGTGGCCGGCATCAGATGCCCCCAGGTCCCTCTCTCAGGGCGAGTCCCCGCTCGTCCAGGCGGACCAGCACCTCGTCGAGGGACTTCTGTCCGAAGTTGGTGATGGAGAGGAGCTCATCGGCCGTGCGCTGGATGAGCTCTCCGACCGTGTTGACCTGGGCCCGCTTCAAGCAGTTGCGGGGCCGCTCGGAAAGATCGAGGTCCTCGATCGGAAGGTCGAGGTCGGGCGAGCCGCTCGAGATGGTGGCCGCCTCGCCGAGCTCGAGCCCGAAACCCTCGTCGGCCAGGTCCGCCACGAGGGAGAGAAGGCCGCGGAGAGTCTGGCCGGCCGAGGCGAGAGCCTCGCGGGGCGAGATGGAGCCGTCGGTCTCGATGTCGAGCACCAGGCGGTCGTAGTCGGTCGAGACCTCGACCCGGGTCGGCTCGACCTCGAAGGCCACCCGGCGGACGGGCGAGTAGATGGCATCGACCGGGATGACCCCGATCGTGCCGGAGGTCTGCTTGCGCTCGGCCGCGGCGTAGCCCTTGCCCCGCTCGACGGTGACGTCAGCTGCCAGGCGACCCTTGGCGTTCACGGTCGCGATGTGGATAGCCGGGTTGAGGATCTCGACATCGGCGGTCGTCTGCAGGTCCGCTCCGGTCACCTCGGCCGGGCCCTTGACGTCGATGCGCATCGTGACGGGCTCGTCGGACTCCGAGCGAAGGACGAGGTCCTTCAGGTTCAAGATGATGTCGCTCACGTCCTCCTTCACGCCGTTCAGGTAGGTGAACTCGTGCAGGGCCTCGTCGAAGCGGACCTGGGTGACAGCCGCCCCCGGGATGGACGAGAGGAGGGTGCGCCTAAGGGAGGCACCGAGGGTGTGACCGAAACCCGGGTCGAGCGGGCCGATGGCGAAGCGCTGGCGGTGCTGGTCGGCCTCGTCGAGCGACTCCACGGTGGGGCGCTGGATGATGAGCATGAGGGGAGCTCCTTGTTCCTGGGAGGCGGTCTACTTCGAGTACAGCTCGACGACGAGCTGCTCTCTCACCTGGGTGTCGATCTGCTCGCGAAGCGGGAGGGCGAGGACGCGGGCCGAGTGGCCGCCGTCGAAGACCTCGAGCCAGGCCGGCGGCCGGCGGTCGAGCACGTCGGCGTTGTGCCGGATGACGATGAAGTCCCGCGCCTTGGCGGAGAGCTCGACGACGTCGTTCTGGCGGACTCGCGCAGACGGGATGGTCACCCGCTTGCCGTTCACCTTGACGTGCCCGTGGCGCACCAGCTGGCGGGCCTGGTTGCGGCTCGATCCCCAGCCGGCCCGGAAGGCGATGTTGTCGAGGCGGAGCTCGAGCATCCGGAGCAGGTTCTCGCCGGTGATGCCCGACTGGCGGTTGGCCTCGTCGTAGAGGTTGACGAACTGGCGCTCCATGAGGCCGTAGATGCGGCGGGTCTTCTGCTTCTCTCTCAGCTGGGTGTTGTACTCAGAGCCCTGGCGGAGCCGGTCGCGGCCGTGCTCGCCCGGCGGCGTCGGGCGCCGCTCGATCGGGCAGCGCATCGTGTCGCACTTGGCTCCTTTCAAGAAGAGCTTCGTCTTCTCCCGCCGGCAGAGGCGGCAAACCGGTCCTGTGTAACGAGCCACTTCTTCCTCTAGCTCCTCTGCCTCAGACCCGGCGCCGCTTCTTGGGGCGGCAGCCGTTGTGCGGGATGGGGGTGACGTCCTTGATGCCGGTGACCTCGATGCCGGCCGTCGAGAGGGAGCGGATGGCGGTCTCACGGCCCGAGCCGGGACCACGCACCAAGACGTCGACGCGGCGCACGCCGTGCTCCATCGCCCGGCGGGCGCACTGCTCGGCCGCCATCTGGGCGGCGAAGGGGGTCGACTTGCGCGAGCCCTTGAAGCCGACGTTGCCGGCCGAGGCCCAGGCGATGACGTTGCCCTCCTGGTCGGTGATGGAGACGATCGTGTTGTTGAACGAGCTCTTTATGTGGGCCACCCCGTAGGTGACGTTCTTGCGCTCCCGGCGCCGGGGGCGGCGGCCGCCTGGTCTGGTCGTCTTGGCCATCAGTGCTTGCGAACCTTCTTCTTTCCGGCGACGGTCTTCTTCGGTCCCTTGCGGGTGCGGGCGTTGGTGTGGGTCCGCTGACCGTGCACGGGCAGCCCCCGGCGGTGGCGGATGCCCTGGTAGCAGCCGATCTCCATCTTCCGCTTGATGTCCTGGGCCACGTCGCGGCGCAGGTCGCCCTCGACCTTGTAGTTGGCGTCTATGTAGTTGCGGAGCTTGGTGACCTCCTCGTCGGTGAGGTCGCGGACCCGGGTGGAGAGGTCGATGTCGTTCGCCCGGCAGATCTGCGCCGCGGCGGTGCGGCCGATGCCGTAGATGTAGGTGAGCGAGATCTCGAGCCGCTTCTCGCGGGGGATGTCTACTCCGGAGATACGTGCCATCTCAGCCCTGCCGCTGCTTGTGGCGAGGGTTGGAGCAGATCACCATGACGCGCCCGTGCCGCCTGATCACCTTGCACTTCTCACACATCGTCTTAACGCTCGGTCGAACCTTCACGTCCTCGTCCTTGTCAAGCTCACTTGTAGCGGTAGGTGATCCGGCCCCGACCGAGGTCGTAGGGCGTGATCTCCACCTGGACCCGGTCGCCTGGAAGGATCCGGATACGGTGCATGCGCATCTTCCCCGAGCTGTGGGCCAACACCTTGTGGCCGTTCTCAAGCTCAACCCGGAACATGGCGTTCGGGAGCGGTTCGACAACCGTTCCTTCGAGCACGATCGCATCCTCTTTGGGCTTGGGCAGGTGATCCTCCTGGAAACTCTTCGATTTGTCGCCACAGCGCGGCCATCCACCTCGAAGAAGAGCTGGTCGCCTGGCACCGGGGCATGGGCCGCGGGGCCGCACCGGCACGCAACAGCATAGCCGCCGGCCAGCAAGCCCGCGGCCAGCAAGAATACTGCCCGGCGGCCACCAGATCGCGGATGCCGGCAGCTCGCGCCCGAGGCCCGGCTCGACCTCGACGCCGAGGCGCTCGACGCTCACCCTCTCACCGGTCACCAAAGGCCACCGCCCTGTCAGAGCGCTCGACGGACGTTCCGGGTGACGGCGACCGGCCGCCCGGTCCAAGCGGGCTTGCTTCCGGCCCGCCGTCGAGCACGCCTTGACGAGCCGCGGCTGAGACACTGAGGCCGAACAGGCGAGCCCGTCTCACGAGCGCCTCGCCGAGGCTGACGGTGCTGCGCCGGCCTACTTTGGTGCAGGCAGGCCGCCCGCCCATGCTGGGCGCCTCGCGGGCAGGACACGGAGCCCCCATCGGCCACGGACCAGCCCCTCCAGTTGAGCCGCACCCATCTCGGACGGCTCGCCGGCAGGCGCCTCTCCTCACACGTCGGCCATCGTGAAGACCTCCGGACCCTCCTCTGTCACGGCGATGGTGTGCTCGAAGTGGGCCGAGAGCGAGCCGTCCTTGGTGACGACCGACCAGCCGTCGGCGAGCTCGAGGGTCTCGGGCCCGCCGAGGTTCACCATGGGCTCGACCGCGAAGACGTTCCCGATCTTGAGCCGCGGCCCGGGCGAGCCCGGCCAGTAGTTGGGGACGCTCGGCTGCTCGTGCATGGCGGTCCCGATCCCGTGGCCGACATAGTTGCGCACCACCGAGAAGTTCTCCTTCTCGACCACCTCTTGCACCGCCCGGCCGACCTCGTGCAGCCGGTTGTCGGGCACCAGCTGGTCGATGCCCGCATGAAGGCTCCGCCGGGTCACCTCGATCAGCCTCTCGGCCTCGGCCGAGATCTTTCCGACCGGAGCCGTGTAGGCGGCGTCCCCGTGGTAGCCCTCGACGATCGCCCCGCAGTCGACCGAGATGATGTCGCCCTCCTCGAGCACGTAGTCGCCCGGGATGCCGTGGACGATCATCTCGTTCGGCGAGGTGCAGATCGTGGCCGGGAAGCCGTGGTAGTTGAGGAAGTTCGAGCGGGCCCCCCGCGCCGCGATCACGGCGCGCGCCACCTCGTCGAGCTGTCTCGTCGTGACGCCGGGGCGGATGGCGGCTCTCGTCTTCTCGAGGATCTCCGCGACCACCCTGCCGGCCCGCCGCATCTTGTCGAGCTCGGCTGGCGTCCGCCTCAAGCCCCTCCCTCCTCGACGCCCATCGGCGGGCCGAAGCCGCCCGCCTGGCGGCGGGAGTCGATCTCGAGGACCATCTGGTCGAAGACGGCGTCGGGCGAGCCGACGCCTTGGATCTCCACCAGCTTGCCCGACCCCTTGTACCAGTCGATGAGAGGCGCCGTCTCGCTCTCGTAGAGGACGAGCCGGCGCCGGATGGCCTCCTCTGTGTCGTCCTCGCGCTGGACCACCTCGCCGCCGCACAGGTCGCAGATCCAGTCGACGGCCGGGCGCTGCTCGGTCGAGTAGATGGTCCCGCAGTCGACGCAGACCCGCCTCGAGGCGATGCGCCGCAGCACGACCTCGGTCGGGACGTCGATGTTGATGGCGAGGTCGAGCTCGGAGGGCTTCAGCAGCTCGTCGAGGCCCTGGGCCTGGGCGACGGTGCGGGGGAAGCCGTCGAGCACGAAGCCGCGGGTCCTTATGTCATCCTGGTCGAGGCGCTCTCCCACCATGGCAAGGACGATCTCGTCAGGGATGAGCTCGCCGGCGTCCATGTAGGCGTGCGCCTCCCGGCCGAGGGGCGTTCTGGCCTTGACGGCGGCCCGCAGCATGTCGCCCGTCGCGATGTGCGGGATCACGTAGTGGTGCGAGAGCCGCACGCATTGAGTGCCCTTGCCCGCCCCTTGCTTCCCCAGAACGACGAGGCGGCCTCCAGGTACCACTTACTGGAGGAAGCCCTGGTAGTTGCGCATCATGAGCTGGCTGTCGATCTGCTTCATCGTCTCGAGGGCGACGCCGACGGCGATGAGCAGGGTCACTCCGAAAAACGGGATGTTCGAGACGTGCCAGCTCCGCAGCAGGACCGACGGGATGAGCGCGACTACGGCCAGAAACAGGCTGCCCGGCAGGGTCAGGCGGTTGAGGATCTTCGAGAGGTACCGCTCGGTCGGGGGACCGGGCCGGTAGCCGGGTATGTAGCCGCCCTGCTTCCGGATCTGGTCCGATTGCTGGTAGGGGTCGAACGTGACGTGCACGTAGAAGAAGGTGAACAGGACGATGAGGACCCCGTAGGTGATGAGGTAGACGCCGTCGATCGGGTTGAGGAGGTTGTTCTTCACCCAGTTCCGGTAGGTCACCCAGGGGATCACGTTCGAGAGCAGCACCGGGATGTAGAGCAGGGAGCTGGCGAAGATGATCGGGATGACGCCGGCCTGGTTCACCTTCAAGGGGATGTAGGTGCTCTGGCCCCCGTACATCCGCCGGCCCTGCACCCTCTTGGCGAAGGTGACGGGGATGCGCCGCTGGCCCTGCTCCATGAAGACGATGGCAGCCAGCAGCCCGGTGCAGACGATGAGGACGATGGCGATGCCGCTCCAGCCCCGGTCGGCCTTGATGAACTGGCCGTAGATCGGGATGGCGCTGATCACGTTGGCGAAGATGATGAGCGACATGCCGTTGCCGATGCCGCGCTGGGTGATGAGCTCGCCGAGCCACATGACGAAGGCGGTCCCGGCCGTGAGCACGAGGATCATGAACAGCACGCGGCCGGGCGAGAAGTTCGGGATGAGGTCGGACTGGCTGGAAGACAGGCCGGAGAAGAGCCGGCCCGAGTGGTAGAGGAAGACGATCCCGGAGGACTGCATGAGGGCGAGGCCGACCGTCAGGTACCGCGTCGTCTGGGTCAGCTTCCGCTGGCCGACCGCCCCCTGGTCACGCCACTGCATGAACTTCGGGATGACGCCGGTCAAGAGCTGGATGATGATCGAGGCCGTGATGTACGGCATGATCCCGAGCCCCAAGATGGCGGCCTTCGAGATGCCCTGGCCGGAGAAGAGCCCGAGGTAGCCGACGACGCCGCCCGACTTCTGGGCGTTCGTGATCGTGATGATCTTCTTGAAGTCGATCCCCGGGATGGGGACGTTGGCGCCTAGCTGGTAGATCGCAAGGATGAGCAGGGTGAAAAGGACCTTGTTTCGAAGGTCCGCCACCCGGAACATGTTGCGAAGACTGCTGAGCATCTCTCTCCTCGAGCGGGATCAGCCCGCCGGCGCACCTGGCCAGGAGCTACTGGCGGTCTAAGAACCCTAGCGGTTGGCCAGCGCGTTTCCCTGAACGGGCGGCCGGCGGTCGCAGAAGGGCTTCGCCACGACGGTGACCGTGCCGCCGGCGGCCTCGATGGCCTGGCGGGCAGAGCCGGAGAAGGCATGCGCCGAGACGTTCACCTTGCGGGTGAGCTCGCCGCCGCCGAGGACCTTCACGAGGCCCTTGTGGTGGACGATGCCGGCCGCCTTCAGGCTCTCGGGCGTGATCTCGGTCTCCTCGAGCGCCTCGATGACCCCGAGGTTGACGACGTTGTACTCGATGCGGAAGGGGTTGGCGAAGCCGCGCAGCTTCGGGATCCGCTGGGTGAGGGGGAGCTGGCCACCCTCGAAGCCCGGCTTCACCTGTCCGCGGGCCTTCTGGCCCTTGGTCCCGCGACCGGCCGTCTTGCCGCCCTTGCCTGCGATGCCGCGGGCCACCCGGCGCTTGGCCCGATGAGACCCTTCGGCTGGGCGGAGCTCGTGGACCTTCATCTACTCGTTCCTCGTCTCTGGCGCGTCCACCCGCACGAGGTGGGGGACGCGGGCGATCATGCCCCTTATCTCGGGGCGGTCCGGAAGGAGGTTGGACTTGCCGATCCGGCCGAGCCCGAGGGCTCGAAGCGTGCCCCGGTGCTTCGGCTTGGTGCTGATGCCGGACCGGATCTGGGTGACGAGCAGCATCGCCTGCTCCGGGCTCTGGCCGGCCATCAGCTCGCCTCCGACTGGGCGCCGGCCCGGTTGAGCCGGCGGCGCTCGTCGTAGGCCCGCAGCATCCCGTTCGGGGCCACCTCGTCGGGGGCCTTGCCCCTGAGGCGGGCCACCTCGTCGGGGCGGCGCAGCCCCTTCAGGCCCGCGATGGTGGCGTGGGCGACGTTGATGGCGTTCGAGGTGCCGAGCGACTTCGCCACCACGTCGTGGATGCCGGCCATCTCCAAGATGGCCCGGGCGGCCCCGCCGGCGATGACGCCGGTGCCGGGGGCGGCCGGCTTCAAGAGGATGCGTCCGGCCCCGGCCCGCCCGATGATCGGGTGGGTGATGGTCGAGCCGGCGAGCGGGACCTCGAACATGTTCTTCTTCGCCTCGTCGATGCCCTTTTGCACCGCCAGGCCGGCCTCCTTGGCCTTGCCGTAGCCGAGGCCGACCCGGCCGTTCCCGTCACCGAGCACCATGAGGGCCGTGAAGGAGAAGCGGCGGCCGCCCTTCACGACCTTGGCGACCCGGTTGACCTTGATGGTCCGCTCTTCGTACTGGGACTCCGGCATCTACAGCTCCAATCCGGCTTCGCGGGCCGCGTCTGCTAGGGCGGCCACCCGGCCGTGGTAGCGCGAGCCACCCCGGTCGAAGACGACCTCGGTGATGCCGGCCGCCTTGGCGCGCTCGGCCACGAGCCGGCCGACCGAGCTGGCGGCCGCCACGTTGCCGGTGGCGCCCGCGCGGATCTCGGCCTCGAGGCTCGAGGCGGCCACCAGGGTGTGGCCGGCCCGGTCGTCGATCACCTGGGCGACGATGTGCCGGTTCGAGCGGAAGACCGCCAGGCGGGGGCGCTCGGGAGTGCCGATCACCTTCTGGCGCACCCGGCGGTGGCGGCGCCTTTTCAGTTCGTGAGTGCGTTCTCTGGCGCTCATGGCTACTTCGCAGCCTTCCCGGCCTTGCGCCGCACGACCTCGCCCGAGTACCGCACGCCCTTGCCCTTGTAGGGCTCCGGCTTGCGGATCTTGCGGATGTCGGCGGCCACTTGGCCGACCTTTTCCTTGTCTATCCCCTTCACGACGATACGGGTCGGGGCGGGCACCTCGAAGCTGATCCCCTCCGGGGCGTTCACGACGACCGGGTGGGAGAAGCCGAGGGCGAGGTCGATCTGGTCGGGCCCCCGGCTCGTCGCCCGGTAGCCGACCCCGACGATCTCGAGCTCTTTTTGGTAGCCGGCGGTCACGCCGGTCACCATGTTGGCCACGAGCGAGCGGGTGAGGCCGTGCAGCGCACGGTTCTCGCGCTCGTCGTTCGGACGCTCGACCAAGAGGATCGAGTCCTCCTGGCGCAGCGTCATCTCGCCGGGAAGGTCCCGCTCGAGGGTCCCCTGCGGGCCCTTCACGACGACGTGACCAGGCGTTATGCGGACCTCGACCCCGCTCGGAAGAGCGATCGGGCTCTTGCCGATCCGTGACATCAGGCCTCCTTACCAGACATAGCAGAGGACCTCCCCGCCCACCTTCTTCTGGCGGGCCTCCCGGTCGGTCATGAGACCCTGGCTGGTCGAGAGCACGGCCACGCCGAGGCCCCCGAGGACGCGGGGCAGCTTGTCGGCCCGGGCGTAGATGCGAAGCCCGGGCTTGGAGACCCGGCGCAGGCCGCCGATCACCCGGTCGCGGTCGTCTGTGTACTTGAGCTGGATCTCGAGCATCCTGCCGGGACGCCTCGGGTCGTCCGAGGTGGCGAAGCCGGCGATGTAGCCCTCCTTCTCGAGGATGGCCGCCAAGGACTCCTTCAGCTTCGAGCTCGGCATCTTGACGCTGTCGTGCATGGCGACGTTGGCGTTGCGCACGCGCGTCAGCATGTCGGCGATCGGATCGGTCATTGTCATAGCTCTGCCCCTCCCCTCACCAGCTCGCCTTCGTCACGCCCGGCACCTCGCCGG
>JAJZLV010000006.1 GCA_021803215.1 Actinomycetes bacterium
GACGCCGTCGCTTGAGCCGGGCGAGCTCTGACCATGCTCGGAGCTTTTCCGCTGCAACGGGGCCGCCTGCTACCAACCGGGGCGCCCGGGCGGAGCGGCGCCCTGCCCCGAGGAGGGTCGCTCATGGCAGGTCGAGCCTCCGCCCAGCTAAGGGAGGCTGGCGGCTGCCACCTCGTAGAGAGACTTCATCTGGGGCCCAAAGCGGGCCGCGTAGGAGACCTGCTGGAGATCGCCCCCCTGCAGGTAGCCGCCGATGACCCCGACGACCTTGCCGAGGCCGTCCGGTCCGCTGAGGTCCTTTAGAAGGGGGCTCCCGCTCGTGCCGTCGGTGTAGCCCCAGCAGTCGAACTCGAACTGGGTGCCGGAGTAGCGCCGGAGGTTGTTGGTGCAGGTTCTCGGCCTCGAGGCGCTGTCGGGATAGCCGGTCACCTGGACTGAGCCTCGAGCCGGCGTGCCGAAGGCGATCTGCTCGGCGCCCGTCACCGCCTGGAGCGTCCTTCCGTCGACTCGCCTGACGACCAGGAAGGCGAAGTCGTCGTTCGGGTCCTTGGAGCTCTGCCACCTGCGGTCGACGAGCACCTTGGCGACGGGCCAGATGCCGTAGGGTGCCTCGTGGTCGTGGTAGCCCGGGACGAAGGCGATGCTGCTGGCGCCCGACACGCAGTGGGCGGCGGTGAGGACCAGGTCGCCACGGCTGCTGCTCACCACGCTCCCGGTGCAGAAGTGAGCGCCGAGGTGGCGCCCGGCGAGCCCGAAAAGGGCTCCTACGGCTGGAGCCTCGGCGATCTGGCGGGCCGTCGGGAGGGTGGGCACGGTGGCCGCGGCGGCCCGCAGGCGGGCGCCGGCCGAGCGGGCGCCCGCCAGCGGCCGGCTGCCGGTCACCGAGGAGGTTGCCGGCTCGATCGGAAGGGACTCTCCTTCGGGGGCGCCGGAGCGGTGGCCCGGCTGTGAGAGTCCGGCCGCCAGCCCGCAGCTAGCAAGGAGAACGGCGGTGGTTGCCAACAGGCATAGGCCTCGCAAGGAAGGCAGGTGAGAGAGGTTCTTAGTCGGGGGGAAAAGTCTCATCTGTCGCCTTCGGGTCCGTGCTCAGTGCCAGGGCCGCTCTCGCCGGTTTGAGCTGCCACCGGCCCCGTCGGTCACGCGGGCCCGAGCCGATCAGGCGCCAAGCTCTCGACTCACCGTAGAAAGCCGCGAGCGGCCGTGCAAGCGGGGAGGGCCAGCGCGACCGACGGGGCCGTCCGATCCGGTGGGGTGCCGATCCGCCGCCGGGGCTCCGGCTCCCGGCTCGAAGGAGGCCTTCTCGGCAGGGCGGCCGGTGCAGGGCGGTCTCACATGGCGCCCCGCTATGTTCGCCCGGTGCGAGAGACGTTGCGAGCCGATCGGGCCGAGCCCGATAAAACCTCTGGCCGCCTGCGCCGACACGGCGCCCTCGTAGCCCTCCTGTTGGGCACGGCCGCGTTCCGCATGACCCAGAACATGGCGCTCACGACTCTCTCGCTCTTGGCCCACCACTCCGTCCATTTGGGAGCGGGTGCCATCGGCTCCCTCGGCGCCATCAGCGGGATCGTGGTCGCCTTCGTCACCCTCGTGCTGTCCCGGCGCATTCCCCACCACCGGGCGGCTCTCTCCGCGGCTGGCGGCATGGGGCTGCTCACGCTCGCCCTCATCGTGCTGGCGGTCGCATCCTCCTTCGGCGTTCTGCTCGTCGGAGTGATGCTGCTCGCCGTCGCCGGCGGGTTGACGATGACGGGCCTCCTGAACGCCATAGTCACAGAGGCGGGGCGCCGGCGGGAACGGGTGATCGCCATCTACACCGTCACCTTGAGCTTGAGCCTGGCGGTCGGGCCGCTGCTCGAGACATTCGTGCTCTCGCTCGCCCGCGAGGCGGTGCGAGCACCCTACGTCGCCTTCGCGGTCTTCCCCCTGCTCGGAGCGGTCCTGGCCCTGCTCGCCAGCCGGCAACAGCGCGGGGCAAGAGAGGCGGCGGAAAGAGCGCGCCAGGAGGGGGGCGAGGAGATCGAGGAGGAGGTGCCCGGGGAAAGGCTCGTGATCGAGGTGTCGAGCGACGAGGTGGTGGCGCTCGGGAGCCACAAGGAGAGCTCGGGACCGCTCCCAGGAGCGCCGCCGACGAGGAGGTGGAGCGGCGGGCTGCTGTCCACCAGGGCTGGCCAGATGGCCCTCGTCACAGAGCTCCTCTACGGGGTCCCCTTCGCCGGCATCACAGTCTTCGGAGCGCTCGTCGCCCACGTCGGCTTCGGCTTCAGCCCGGCCCGGGTGCAGCTCGGCTTCACGGTCTTTTTCGTCCTCTCGCTCCTCGCCCGGGCCGTCGTGGCCTTCAAGGCGCCAATCATCCACAAAAAGGCCCTCCTGACCCTCGCGGCGCTGCTCACGACGGCCGGGCTGGCACTGTTGGGCCTCGGGCAGGGCGCTGTGGAGCTCTTTCTTGCCATGGGGCTCCTCGGCATCCCGCACGGACTCACCTTCCCGCTCTCCCTGGCTCTCATCGCCGAGAGCACCCCCGCCGCCGGCCTGCCGCGGGCCAACGCCACCCTGCTCGGCAGCGGGAACCTCCTCTCGGTCGTCGTTCCACTCGTCCTCGGCGGGATAATCCCCGAGATCGGCTATCAGAAGATGACCCTCGTGATGCTCGGGCCGGTCGTGGCGCTCACGGCGGTCCATCTCGCCCTGCGAAAGGCGCCGGCTTCTTGAGCCGGGCGGAGCCTCGCTCGCGGCGATTGCATGAGTATACGTACACGCGTATAATCATGCTATGAAAGCTGGAGTGGTCGGGGCGTCCGGCTACCTCGGAGCCGAGCTCCTGCGGCTGCTCGCCGGGCACGAGGGACTGGAGGCCGCCGTCGTGCAAGCCGAGTCGGCGGCCGGATCCGCCATCGGCGAGGTCTGTCCCTCCCTTGCCGGCGCTTACCCGGACCTCGAGCTCGGCCCGGTCGACTGCGACGCCCTCGACGGCCTCGACGTCGTCTTCGTGGCAGTCCCGTCGGGCAGCTCGCAGGAGGTCGTGGCAACCCTGCACGGCCGGGTCGGGCTGGTCGTCGACCTCGGGGCCGACTTCAGGCTGAAGGACCCCTCGGCCTACGAGCGGTGGTACGGCTTCTCCCACAGCCGGCCGGAGCTGCTCGACGTGGCCGCCTACGGCCTCGTCGAGCTCTGTCGCCCGGAGCTTGCCGGCGCCTCGCTCGTGGCAGCCCCCGGCTGCTACGTGACGGCCACCTGCCTCGGGCTGGCCCCGTTCTTGCAGGCAGCAGCCGTCGAACCGGCAGGCATAGTCGTCGATGCCGTGAGCGGCACCTCCGGGGCAGGCAAGTCTCCCTCGGCTGCCCTCCACCACCCGCAGGTGAACGAGCAGGTGAGCGCCTACCAGCTCCTGACCCACCGCCACGTGCCTGAGATGGAGCAGGTGCTCGGGGCAGAGCTCATCTTCACTCCCCACCTCGTGCCGATGACGAGGGGGATCCTCGCCACCTGCTACGCCCGGCCGACCGCCGCCTCTCCGGTCACCTCCAGCAAAGAGGCGACCGAGCTGCTGGCCGCGGCCTACGCCGCTGAGCCATTCGTGCGGGTGAGCGACTCGCTCGTGTCGAGCGGGGAGGCCTACGGATCGAACGTCGCCCACCTGACCGCCCGCTACGACGAGCGGACCGGCTGGATAGTCGTCCTCTCGGCCATCGACAACCTCGTGAAGGGCGGCTCCGGCCAGGCCATCCAGGCGGCAAACGTCGTCCTCGGCCTGCCCGAGGCGGCCGGGCTCCCGAGAGCCGGACTGGCGCCGTGAGCCCCCTCGCCGCCCCCCCCTCCGAGCCGTCCGCCAAGGCGGCCGTGCTGTGCGAGGCCCTTCCCTACATCCACCGCTTCGCCGGCCGGACGGTCGTCGTCAAGTACGGCGGGAGCGCCATCGCCGCCGAAGATGAGCAGGCTCTCTCCTTGTTCGCAGAAGACGTCGTATTGCTCCGGGCGATCGGCATCCGGCCGGTGGTGGTGCACGGGGGCGGCCCCCAGATCGGAGCCCTCATGGCGAGGCTCGGGATGGTGCCGGAATTCCGCGACGGCCTGCGGGTGACCGACGCCGAGACGCTCGACATCGCCCGCATGGTGCTCGTCGGCAAGGTGAACCGCGACATCGTCGGTGCCATCAACCTGCACGGGCCCTGGGCGGTCGGCCTCTCGGGCGAGGACGCCGGCTTCATCCGGGCCGAGCCGCGGGACCCGGCCCTCGGCTACGTCGGGGAGGTCGCCTCCGTCGACCCCTCCATCCTCGAGCGCCTCTTGCGCGAGAGCCTCGTCCCTGTCGTGGCGACGATCGGGTCGGACACCACGGGACAGGCCTACAACATCAACGCCGACTCGGTGGCGGGCGCCGTCGCAGAGGCCCTCGGGGCGGAGAAGCTGGTGTTCTTGAGCGACGTCGACGGGATCTCGACCGACCGCGCCGACGGCAGCAGCCGCCTCTCGTCGGCCACTCCCGAGCAGCTCTCGGAGCTGGTGGCAGCCGGAGTCATCGCCGGCGGGATGATCCCGAAGGCGACCGCCTGCTCGCGGGCCGTCAGCCGTGGGGTGAAGAGCGCCCACATCCTCGACGGGCGGCTCCCGCACGCCCTGTTGCTGGAGCTCTTCACCCAAGAGGGGATCGGCACGATGGTGAGCGCCAGGTGAGCCGGGAGTCGAGCCCGGCCCCGGCCGGGCTGATGGCCACCTACGCCCCGGCGGAGGTCCGCTTCGTCTCGGGCCGCGGTACGAGGCTGTGGGACGAGAACGGCAAGAGCTACCTCGACTTCCTCTCCGGCATAGCCGTGACCTCGCTCGGCCACTGCCACCCGGCGGTCGTGGCGGCGCTCGAGGAGCAGGCTGGCCGGCTCTGGCACGTCTCGAACCTCTTTCGCAACGAGCTCGCCGAGCCGCTTTCTGGCCGGATCGACTGGCTCATCGGCGACGGCCGGCCGGCCGGCGGGCGGGTCTTTTTCGCCAACTCGGGCGCCGAGGCGAACGAGTGCGCTCTGAAGCTCGTGCGCCGGGCCGCCGGGCCCGGGCGCCACGTGGTCGTCTCGGCGCTCAACTCCTTCCACGGCCGGACCCTCGCCACCTTGCACGCCACCGGCCAGCCGGCCAAGCACGCCTTGTTCCAGCCCCTGCCGGAGGGCTTCGAGCATGTCCCGTTCGGGGAGCTGGCGGCGCTCGAGGCGACGCTCGACCCCTCCCGGGTCGGCGCCTTGCTGCTCGAGGCGGTGCAGGGAGAAGGGGGAGTGGTGCCCGCCCCGGCCGGCTATCTCGAGGGGGCGGCCGCCCTCTGCCAGGAGAGGGGGGTGCTGCTCGTCCTCGACGAGATCCAGACCGGCCTCGGGCGGACCGGTCGGTGGTTCGGCTTCCAGCACGCCGGTGTCGAGCCCGACATCGTCACGCTCGCGAAGGCGCTCGGCAACGGCATGCCGATCGGCGCCTGCTGGGCGAAAGAGGCGGTGGCGGCGGCCTTCCAGCCGGGCGACCACGGCAGCACCTTCGGCGGGCAGCCCCTCGCCTGCTCGGCCGCCCTGGCGGTCTTGGACGAGCTCGTTCGGATCGAGGCTCCCGGCCTCGCAAGAGCAGCCGGCCGGCGACTTGTCGAGGGTCTCGGAGCGCTGGCCGCCGTCGAGTCGGTGCGCGGGAGCGGGCTTCTGCTCGGCGCAGTGCTGAGGGAGGGCCAGCCGCCGGCGAGGCATGTGGTGGCGGCCGCCCTCGAGGCGGGGCTGGTCTTGAACGCCCCGGGCGAGAACGTGGTGCGCCTGGCGCCTCCGCTCACCGTCGCCCGGGACGAGATCGACGAGGCGCTCGGGATCCTGGCGGGAGTGCTCGCATGAGCCGTCACCTGCTCTGCCTCGAAGACCTCGGCCGAGACGGCCTCAGGCGGGTGCTCGAGCTGGCCGAGGCGGCCGAGCTCGAGCCTCTCCTCGAAGGTCGGAGCGTCGGGCTCTTCTTCGAGCATCCCTCGGCCAGGACCCGCAACGCCTTCGAAGCGGCCGTTTTCCAGCTCGGCGGCCATCCGGTGTCGATCAGAGCAGAGGAGATAGGCATCGACAGCCGCGAGACGGCAGAGGACGTCGCTCGCACCCTCGCCTGCTTCCATTCGGTCATCGGCGGCCGGGTGGGCGCCCACTCGACGCTCGAGCGCATGGCGGCCGCCCTCGACAAGCCAGCCGTGGCGGTCCCGATCGTGAACCTGCTCTCCGACAGGCAGCACCCGAGCCAGGCCGTGGCCGATCTCCTCACGCTGCGGGCCCATCTCGGAGAGCTGAGGGGTACGACTCTCGCCTATGTCGGGGACCACAACAACGTCTCGAGGTCTCTCGTCGTCGCCGGCGCCTTCGTCGGCATGCGGGTCAACCTCGCGAGCCCTCCCGGCTACGCCATGGGAGGAGCCGAGCTGGCCTGGGCCCGCTCGCTCGGCGGAGAGGTGCAGCTGTTCGCGCAGCCGGCCGAGGCTGTCGCCGGAGCCGACGCCGTCTACACCGACGTCTGGCTCTCGATGGGCCAGTCGGACGAGCTGGAGGCCCGCCGGCGGGCCTTCGCCGGCTACGGCGTAGACGAGGCGCTCCTCTCAGGGGCTGGTGACCGGGCGATCGTCATGCACTGCCTCCCGGCGCACCGGGGAGAGGAGATCTCCGAGGAGCTGCTCGAGGGCCCCCGCAGCGTCGTCTGGGAGCAGGCGACCAACCGCATGCACGCTGCCCGCGGGATCCTCGCCTACCTCATGGAGCAGCACGAGGGGCGAGCAAGGTGATCGAACCGGCCGGCCGGGTGTCGAAGGCCCGCCGTCAGCACGTGCTCTCCCATCTGCTCGGCGACCACGAGGTGACGAGCCAGGAGCAGCTGGTGGAGCTGTTGGCCGGGGAGGGCATCTCGGCCACCCAGGCCACCGTCTCGCGAGATCTTGAGGAGATCGGCGCCGTGAAGGTGCGCGTGCCTGGAGTAGATCGTCTCGTCTACGCCATCGCCGAGCTGCCGAGAGACCAGCTCACGCCGGCCGACCATCTCCGCCGGGTTCTCGGGGAGTGGGTCGTCGAGGTGAGCTACTCGGGCAACCTGGTCGTGCTGAAGACGCCGCCCGGATCGGCCCATGTCGTCGCCTCGGCCCT
Organism: Actinomycetes bacterium; assembly: GCA_021803215.1. Lineage (GTDB taxonomy): Bacteria > Actinomycetota > Acidimicrobiia > Acidimicrobiales > Bog-793 > JAJZLV01. The sequence continues at coordinate 7,125 of JAJZLV010000006.1, forward strand.
CGACCGCTCCGGGATCGAGGGAGCCATCGGCACGGTGGCCGGTGACGACGCTCTCCTGGTCATCGCGACCGAGGAGACGGGCGGCCGGGCGCTGGCGGAGCGCCTGAGCGAGATCGCAGGACAGTGAGAGCTCCCGCGCCGCGAGCCGGCCACGGGGCAGTACCGGCGCCAGAGGTGCCTCGAAAGGAAGAGAGATGACAAGACGTGTGGTGCTCGCCTATTCGGGCGGACTCGACACCTCTGTAGCCGTCCACTGGATGGGCGCCGAGCTCGGGCTAGAGGTCATCGCCGTGGCGGTCGACGTCGGCCAGGGGGGCGATTTCGATCGGACGAGGAGACGGGCCCTGGCGGCCGGTGCGGTCGAGGCGGTCGTCATCGACGCCAAGCAGGAGCTGGCCGAGGACTTCGTCGTGCCGACGCTGGCGGCGAACGCCCTCTATGAGGGTCGCTACCCGCTCGTCTCGGCTCTCTCCCGCCCTGTGATAGTGCGCCACCTGGTGGCCGAGGCCCGCAAGCACGGCGCCGGCGCCGTCGCCCACGGCTGCACCGGCAAGGGCAACGACCAGGTCCGCTTCGAGGTGGGCACGCGGGCCCTCGCCCCCGATCTCGACATCGTGGCCCCGGTCCGGCTCTGGCGCATCACCCGGGAGGAGACGATCGGCTACGCCGAGAGGCACGCTCTTCCGATCACCATCTCCCGTGATCGCATCTACTCGATCGACGAGAACCTCTGGGGCCGGGCGATCGAGTGCGGGGTCCTCGAGGACCCTTGGGCTGCTCCGCCCGAAGACGTCTTCAGCCTCACCCGGGCGACGGCTACGGCCCCCTTCGAGCTCGTGATCGGCTTCGAGCAGGGAGTGCCGGTGAGCCTCGACGGCGCGCCGGTCGGCCTCGTCGAGCTGATCGCCAAGGTGGGCGAGGCGGCCGGGTCGGTCGGCTACGGCCGGATAGACATGGTCGAGGGCCGGCGGGTCGGGATAAAGAGCCGCGAGGTCTACGAGAGCCCGGCTGCCCTGGCGCTCGTCGCCGCCCACCGGGACCTCGAGGGGCTGACCCTCGAGCGGGAGCTGGCGCACGAGAAGATGCGCCTCGAGCATCGTTTCGCCGAGCTCGCCTACGACGGCATGTGGTTCTCGCCCCTGAGGGAGGCCCTGAGCCAGTTCATGGCCTCCACCCAGCGCCACGTGACAGGGGAGGTCAGGGTCGCCCTGAGCCCCGGCGGTGGGCTCGAGATAGTCGGGCGGCGCAGCCCGCGGCCGCTTTACGACTACGGTCTGGCAACCTACGACTCCGCTGACTCGTTCCGCCACAGCGACGCCGAGGGCTTCGTACGCCTCTTCGGGCTCGGGGTGCAGACTTGGGCGGCTAAACAGGGGATCGGTCGCAGCGAGGATCTTCCCGAGAGGTAGCAGATGACACTTTGGGCCACCCGCATGGGCGCGGCCCCGGCGGACGACATGATGGCCTTCACGGTCAGCCTGGCCTTCGACAAGCGCCTGGCTCCAAGCGACGTCGAGGGTTCGATCGCCCACGTCCACGGGCTCGAGAAGGCCGGCATCCTCTCTTCGGAGGAAGCCGGCCAGCTGGTGGAGGCGCTGAGGCGGACCGGCGACGAGATCGCCGAGTCGGTCTTCGAGTTCCAGCCAGGCGACGAGGACATCCACACCGCCATCGAGCGACGGGTGAGCGAGCTGGCCGGCGAGGTGGGCGCCAAGCTCCACAGCGGGCGGAGCCGGAACGACCAGGTGGCGACGGCGCTCCGTCTCTTCGCGAGGGAGCAGCTCACCCTCATCGCCGGTCTGGTGCTCGAGCTGCAGAGCACCCTGTTGCGGCGTGCCCGCGAGGCGGGGCCGGCCTACCTGCCCGGCTACACCCACCTGCAAAGGGCACAGCCGGTGCTGCTGGCCCACCACCTTCTGGCCCACGGCTGGGCGCTCGCCCGGGACGTGGACCGTCTCTTCGCCACCCTCGAGCGCCTGAACGTCTCCCCGCTCGGGGCCGGGGCTCTCGCCGGAAGCTCCCTTCCCCTCGACCGGGACGAGGTGGCGTCGCGCCTCGCCATGCCGGCCCGCTTCGAGAACTCGCTCGACGCCGTCTCGGACCGGGACTTCGTGGCCGAGTCCCTCTTCGACATCGCCCTCATCGGGGTCCACCTCTCTCGGATCGGAGAAGAGGTGGTGGTGTTCTCGACCGAGGAGTTCGGTTTCTTCCACCTCGACGACTCCTGGGCGACTGGCAGCTCGATGCTTCCGCAGAAGAAGAATCCTGACGTCGCCGAGCTGGCCCGCGGGAAGTCGGGCCGCCTGATCGGGGACCTGGTCGGCTTCCTCGCCACCTTGAAGGGACTTCCGCTCGCCTACAACCGGGACCTGCAAGAGGACAAGGAGCCCCTCTTCGACGCCGTCGACCAGGTGAGCCTGGCCCTCGTCGCCATCGACGGCCTCGTCGGCACGATGGCCTTCGACCTGCAACGGATGCAGGAGGCGGCCGACTCCCCGAGCCTCGTGGCCGTGACCCTCGCCGAGTGGCTCGTCGCGAAAGGGGTCCCTTTCCGCCACGCCCATGGGATCGTCGCCGGCCTCGTGCGCGAGTCGGTCGAGCGGAAGGTTCCCCTCGCGGAGCTCCTGGAGGCGCACCCCTCCTTCGGGGAGGAGGCCCTCGGCCTGCTCGAGCCGGGCAGCGCCCTCGCCCGTCACACCACCGCTGGAGGGGCGGGGCCCGAGGCCGTGGCGGTGCAGACCGAACGCTACGAAGCCCAGCTGCTGGCGGATAGGGAGCGGCTCGCCAGCTGGACCAGTTGAAAAGCGCCGGCGGCGAGCGCGGCCTCGGGTTCAGGCTGCTCAGCGCGCCGGAGAGGGCGCTTCTCGCCGCAGACCCGGTGGAGGTGGCGCCGAGCCTGCTCGGCAAGGTCCTCGTCGCCGGACTGGGAGAGGGTGGGCGTCTCGCCGCCGGCCGGATAGTCGAGGTCGAGGCCTACCGCTCCTCGGACGATCCGGCCTCGCACGCCTTCTCGGGCCCCACCCGGCGCAACGAGGTGATGTTCCGGCGACCGGGCAGCCTCTATGTCTATTTCACCTACGGGATGCACCACTGCTGCAACGTGGTGAGCCACGAGGAGGGCGAGGCCGGAGCCATCCTCATCAGGGCGCTCGAGCCCCTCGTCGGCCTGGATGAGATGGAGACGAGGCGCCGCGCCCGCCTTCGAGCAGATGCCAGGCTGGCTGCCACGGCTCTTTGCTCCGGGCCGGGGCGTCTCTGCCAGGCGCTCGGGATCGCCCGGCCCGACGACGGCCTTGACCTGTTAGCCGAAGAGAGCCCGGTCCGGCTGGGCGAGGGGAGGCCGCGGCCGGGCGAGGCGCTGGCGAGCGGAGCGCGGGTGGGCATATCGCCGGCACTCTCGAGCGCCGGGCGGCCCTGGCGCTGGTGGCTGGCGGGCAACCCGCATGTCTCGACCGCCCGGTCACCCCGCCCGCTTCCGGGCGGGCGCTGGCCCTGAGGGCTGCTCGGGAGGCCGGCACCGGCCGCTAAGATAACCTTCCCCTGCGCAGCGGTGCTGCTAGGGGGGCAGCACGGCTCTCGAGCCTGTTTGACAGGCCCGGCAGCCGTGCTAAGGTTTTGAGCCGCTCGGGAGGGGACTCTCTCACGAAGCGGTCCCCGATCGGGAGCGATCCCAAGGACCGGGGAAGCAAGCGGACGCCTCGTCTAGGCGAGGCGTCGCTGAGCGCGGTGGCACCTCCTTCCGAGAGGAAGCGTGTCCCGTCGTCGCTCCTTGACAACGGAGAAGGAACAGCTAAAAGCCAGTGCGGGCGGCTGACCGTGTCCAAGGACACGCTCGGTCGTCGAAGTCAATGCACTTGGAAAACGGACAACATCCGTTTCTGGTGCCAGTTGGTCAGCAAGGGGTCCGTCCCTGGCTGGCCGGCTCTTCTGATCGAAGGCCCGGTCTCCGGGCCGAGATCTCGATGGAGAGTTTGATCCTGGCTCAGGACGAACGCTGGCGGCGTGCCTAACACATGCAAGTCGAACGGGGTCCAACTGGTGGCAACACCAGGGAAGATCTAGTGGCGAACGGGTGCGGAACACGTGAGCAACCTGCCCCAAAGACCGGGATAACAGCGGGAAACCGCTGCTAATACC
>JAJZLV010000057.1 GCA_021803215.1 Actinomycetes bacterium
AGGTCGTAGGTGCGGTGATATCGCCGCGGCAGCTCGCGGCCGCCGGGGTATGGGCTCAGGCGTGCAGCTGGGATGTGGGTGTGCTCGGGGAACAACAGCGACTCGTGACCCCGGGCCTCCACCAGGCGGGCGAGCGACCCTGGGTCGATCGCGTCGTGGGTCGGGAACATAGCGACACCGGTCTCCATGGCGGCCACGCTAGAGCAGTCGCAGCCGCCGGCCAGTCAGCCCGGGCGGCCACGGCCTCGGCATCTCCCGGCCGGCAGCCTCACCCGCTCGAGCTGCCTTGATCGATCGACCGGCCGGGTTGGTGACCCCGGCCACCGGGCCGGGGCGGGGAGGTGGCCGGCGGTCGCCGGCACGGACCCTTGCTCGGCCGCCTCGTGGCGCTGGGCTCTCGGTCCAGATCACTGGCATGGACCAGGACCGGTTCGTCGCCGGTGAGGAGAACCGCGCTGCTGCCACGTGCCACCTCTAGATGGGGCCGAGCCCTTCCCACCCTGGTCGCCCCGTCCAATTACAGATCATAGTACAATATACTATGATATTGTGCATGCAGCGACGAGACAGTGCAGCTCTCGGCCTCAGCTGGCTGCTGACGAATAGTATGCCAAAGATGGCTATAACTTGTTGCTGTCCGGCCAAATTGCGGGCTCAGCTATCGAACTTAATATGCCAGATATACGTATAAAGATCGGAGTCTGCCTGGCAAGGAGTGTCGAGCCTAAATGTGCTCTAGAGCTGCGAAACATAGCTTGGCAGCCAGTTAAATCTTCTCTGTCTCCGGCAGCCAGAGGCTCCCGCGCAGGTAGAGATCGAAGAAGGGAAGGGCGAAGTCGATCTCGCCCCATCTGGGGGCGTAGCAGAGCGCCTTTCTTATGAGGCTGTCTCGGACCGGGGCCACGGCCGTCGCTCTCCTGCCGAGCGCCTGCGCCACTGCCACCGAGCGGAGCGGAGTGGGGGCGAGCTCTGCCATCGCCCTCAGGTAGAGCTCCTCGGCGGCACTGGCGCGGGTGGCTCGCTTGGAGAAGAAGTGGTCCTCCACCGCCGCTCTCGCGGCGGCCAGGCTCTCCTCCAGGTCGATCCCGCTTATCCTCGTCCCCGCCGGGGCGGCGTTCCAGGCCTCGTGACCGAGGGCTTGCAAGAAGTAGGCGAAGCCCCCGCTCAATTCGACGGCTCGCTCGAGGGCGGCCTCCTCCCAGCTGACGCCGGCGGCCGCAGCCGGCTCCGTGAGCGCTCGGCGGGCCTCTGCCGACTCGAGCGGGCCGGTAGCCGCGAAGTCGAAGCGCTCCTGTCGCCTGGCCCGTCCGCCGGCAAGCGCTGCCGGCGAGGCCACCGCTGCAGCCGCCACCATCACCGGCAAGCGCGCCCGCGAGCCCTCTTCGAGCGCCACCAGCAGGGTCTCGAGGCTCCGGCGAGGGGCAAGATGGAGCTCGTCGATGGTGAGGAGAGCTCCGGTGGCGTGCTGGCGGCAGGCCTCGCCGAGCTCGATCCAAAGAGCCGCCAGGTCGTTTGCGACCTCCGGTCCCTCCGGTGAGCTCCCGGCCGGTGCCAGCTCCGGGCTGCGGCGAGGAGATCGGGGCTGGGAGAAGCTCTGCAGGTGCTCGAGCGCCCGCTTGATCGGCTCGCTTCCTCGTCGCCGGGCGGCCATGGCCAGCAAGAGCCGCCGCACCGCCGCCACCAGCGCCTCGACCAGCCCGGATTCCTCGCGGAGGTCGATGTGCTCGTGGTAGAGCCCCTTTTCCAGGGCGAGCCGCCCGTACTCGGCCAAGAGCACCGTCTTGCCGGTTCCCTCCTGTCCCAAGACGAACTGGCTCTTCACCTCCCGCCCGAGGAGGCTCCGCTCGAGCGAGCGGGCCAGCGCCTCGCAGTGCGCCTGCCGGCCGGCCAGGTGGGGCGGCCGGCAGCCTGCTCCCGGGCTGTAGGGATTGCGCCACGGGTCCACGCCGCCAGCTTAGGAGATCAGCCGATTCCTATACCGTGATGCTGTATAAATGATGCTCTACAAGTCTCGGCGAAGCTGCCCGCCGAGAGCGGTCCTCGCTGAGCCGATCGCTCGCGAGAGAGCGCTCCGTGGGCTCGAAAGCGGGTCTTTCTCGACGGGCGCGCCCCCGGAGAGACGGGGGTGCTCCGCGAAGCTGTGGCCCGCCTGCCGGTCCGGCTCACAAGGGCCGTTTCTAATGCTTTCTAAGTCTGGATTTACTGTCTTAGAAAGTCTTAGAATTGGGCTGTGAAGCGGCGGGACAACCCGTACACGCCCGGAGCGGGCCGCAAGCCTCCCTACCTGGCGGGCCGAGACGGCGAGCTCGAGCAGTTCTCCTCGCTTCTCGAGGTGGTCGCCAGCGGCGGCGCGGAGCGCAGCACCATCTACTACGGCCTTCGCGGCGTCGGGAAGACCGTCTTGTTGATGGAGCTCGACATCCTCGCCTCCGAGGCCGGCTGGACGACGACCGACGTGCAAGAGGTGGGATCGAAGCCCGACTTCCGCTCCACCTTTGCCCAGATGGCCTCGCGGCTCCTGCGCGAGATGAGCCGGCGCCACCGGATCTCCGCCCGGGTGGAGCGGGCCCTCTCGGTGGTGAAGGCCTTCAGCCTCCTCACGCCAGGTGGCGTGCAGCTGAAGCTCGACGTCCGGCCGGCCTCGGGCATCGCCGACTCGGGCGACCCCGAGCAGGATCTGGTCGAGCTGTTGCGCGAGATCGGGGAGACCGCCCGCAGCGCCGGGAGCGGAGCGCTGTTCCTTATAGACGAGATGCACAACCTCGACAGCCTCTCGCTCGGCGCCGTCTGCATGGCCTTCCAGGCGGTCAGCCGGGATCGCCTCCCAGTCGCCCTCGTCGGCTCGGGCTTGCCCGACCTGCGGGCCCGGCTCCTCCTCGCCAAGCCCTATGCCGACCGCCTCTTCGAGTACCGCAGCCTCGGCCGGCTCTCGGACGTCGAGGCCCGGGTCGCCCTCGTGAAGCCGGCCGCCAACCTCGGCGTCAGCTACACCGAGGAAGCCGTCGCGGCCGTCGTGCGCCAGGCGGCCGGCTATCCCTACTTCATCCAGGAGTACGGGCGGGAGATCTGGAACGCCGCCGAGGTCTCGCCGATCACCCTGGCCGAGGTGGAAGAGGTGAGCGACATCGTGCGAGAGCAGCTGGCCCGGACCTTCTACGGGACCCGCTTCGAGATGGCGAACGACGCCGAGCAGCGCTACCTGGCTGCCATGGCCTCGCTCGGCCAGGCGCCCTACAAGACGGGCGAGGTGGCTCGGGCCTGGGGGGCGAACGACCAGCGCAAGACCTCGCCCCACCGGGACAGCCTCATCCAAAAGGGGCTCATCTGGGCTCCCGAGCGGGGGAAGGTGGACTTCACCGTGCCGCTTTTCGCCGACTTCGTCACCGAGCACCACCCGCTGAAGCTCTTCGAGGAAGAGGAGTAGCCCGAGCGCCCGGCACCGTCTCGTCCCTTCCGGTTCGCGCCCGCGGGTTAGCTGGTAGAGTTACGGGTCCCCTCCGGTCCGCCGGCTGGGGAACGACGTTCGGGAGCGCCCCGAGGCCTCGGCCGCTGGGGGACCTTCCGACAACCTAGGAGTGCGCTCCGTCCGGTTCGCCGAACGGAGCGTCGTCACGATACGGGGCGGCATTCCGCCTGGTCGCAGCAGCGTCCGCCAGCTCGGCGGCTCGCGCGGCGGCTGGACGGCGCCAAGGGAACGCAGAGAACAGGACGGCATCTGAGATGGCCACCAAGGCGATCGTCGGCGAGAAGGTCGGCATGACCCAGGTATGGGACGAAGCCCAGCGCGTCGTGCCCGTGACCGTTGTCAAGGTTGCGCCGGTCCGGGTCGTCCGGGTGAAGACCCCCGAGGCCGAGGGCTACTCGGCTCTCCAGGTCACCTACGGAGTGCGCCGCCCCTCCCTGCTCAACAAGCCCGAGGCGGGCCACTTCCTCAAGTCCGGGGTCGAGCCGGGCCGCCGCCTCGTCGAGCTCCGCCTCGAGGACACGAGCTCCTACCAGGTCGGCCAGGAGATCGACGCTTCGATCCTCGAGGCGGGCGAGAAGGTCGACGTCACCGCCATCTCGAAGGGCAAGGGCTTCGCCGGCGGCATGAAGCGGCACAACTTCAAGGGCCAGGGGGCGGCTCACGGCAACCACAAGAAGCACCGGGCTCCGGGCTCGATCGGTGGCTGCGCCACCCCGGCCCGGGTCTTCAAGGGCACCCGGATGGCCGGGCGCACCGGCGCCGGCCGGGTCACCACCCTCAACCTCGAGGTGGTGGCGGCCGACCCCGAGCGCGAGCTCGTGCTCGTGAAGGGCGCCGTGCCGGGTCCCCGCGGCGGCCTCGTACTCATCCGCAACGCCGTGAAGGTGGCCAAGTGATGCCGACCGAGCTGAGGAAGCGTCCCGAGCTTCGCACCGTCACCCTCGAGCGCAAGAGCGACTCGGGTGAGGTCCTCGGCACCGTCGAGGTGTCGAGCGAGATCTTCGGGCGCAGCCCGAACGTCGCCCTCATGCACCAGGTGGTGACGGCTCAGCTGGCGGCCCGCCGGGCCGGCACCCAGTCGACCAAGACGCGGGCCGAGGTGGCCGGCGGGGCCGCCAAGCCCTACCGCCAGAAGGGGACCGGCCGGGCCCGCCAGGGCAGCATCCGGGCCCCCCAGTTCTCGGGCGGCGGCGTGGCCCTCGGGCCGAAGCCGCGCAGCTACGCCCAGCGCACCCCGCGCAAGATGACCCGCCTCGCGCTCTACTCGGCTCTCTCGGACCGGGCGGCCGGCCAGCGGCTCTGCCTGGTCGACGCGTGGTCCTTCGAGGTCCCGAAGACCAAGGAGGCGAAGAGGGCCCTCAGCGCCCTCGGACTTGAGGGCAACGTCCTTGTCGTGCTCGGCCCGGAAGACGACAAGGCCGAGCGCTCCTTTGCGAACCTGCCCGAGGTCGAGCTCATCGATGCCAGCCAGCTGACGGCCTACGACGTCTTGGCGAGCGACTGGGTCGTCTTCACCGACGCCAGCCTGCCGGGCGAGGTGCGGGAGGTGGGTGGCCCGAAGGAGCCGGCCGCCAGGAAGGAGCCGGCCGCCAAGAAGGCGCCGGCGACGAAGCCCGAGCCCGAGCCCGAGCCCGGGGAGGCTGGCGTAGCGGAGGCTCTCGAGGAGGCTCCGGCGGCCTCGGCCGAGGCCCCGGCTGTCGCCGAGGAGAGCGAGGAGGACTCGAAGTGAACGAGCGCCAGGTGCTCATGCGCCCGATCATCTCGGAGAAGTCCTACGCCCTCATGGAACAGGGCACCTACGTCTTCGTGGTCGACAAGACGGCCAACAAGATCCAGATCCGCGCCGCCGTCGAGGAGGCCTTCGGCGTCAAGGTGGCGAGCGTGAACACGATGAACCGCAAGGGGAAGCGGAAGCGCCAGCGTCGCCTGGCCACCTACGGGTCCCGCCCCGACACCAAAAGAGCGATCGTCCGTCTCGCCGGCGACGACCGCATCGAGCTGCTCGAGGGCTAGGAGGCCGGCGATGGCACTGAGAAAGAGGAAGCCGACGAGCCCGGGGCGGCGCTTCCAGTCGGCCTCGGACTTCTCCGAGATCACCAAGACCAAGCCCGAGCGGAGCCTCACCGTCGCCAAGCCGAAGAGCGGTGGCCGCAACAGCTATGGTCGCAAGACGGCCCGCCACCGGGGTGGCGGCCACAAGCAGCAGTACCGCATCGTCGACTTCAAGCGGGACAAGGACGGCGTCCCGGCCAAGGTGGCCGGCATCGAGTACGACCCGAACCGCAACGCCCGCATCGCCCTGTTGCACTACCTCGACGGCGAGAAGCGCTACATCCTCGCCCCGGCCGGGGTCCGGGTGGGCGATTTGCTCCAGTCGGGGCCAGGGGCTGACATCCGTCCCGGCAACGCCCTGCCGATGCGCTACATCCCGGTCGGCTCGGTCGTGCACAACGTCGAGCTCCGCCCGGGCGGCGGCGGCAAGATGGCCCGCGGGGCCGGCATGTCCGTCCAGCTGGTGGCGAAAGAGGGTCAGTTCGCCACCTTGCGCCTGCCTTCGACCGAGATGCGCCGGGTCTCGATCGACTGCCGGGCCACCCTGGGCGAGGTCGGCAACTCCGAAGCCGAGCTGATCTCGATCGGCAAGGCCGGCCGCAACCGCTGGAAGGGAGTCCGGCCCCAGACCCGAGGTGTCGCCATGAACCCCGTCGACCACCCGCTCGGTGGTGGGGAGGGCAAGACCTCAGGAGGCCGCCACCCGGTCTCGCCCTGGGGGCAGCCCGAGGGCCGGACCCGCCGGAGACACCGGCCGTCCGACCAGCTCATCGTCCGTCGACGCCGCACGCGCGGCGCCCGTCGCTGATCGGAGCGCCGAGAGATGCCGCGCAGCTTGAAAAAAGGTCCCTTCGTCGACGACCACCTCTTGAAGAAGGTGGACGACCTCAACTCCCGCAACGAGAAGAGGGTCATAAAGACCTGGTCCCGTCGCTCGACGATCATCCCCGACATGGTCGGCCACACGATCGCCGTGCACGACGGGCGAAAGCACGTGCCGGTCTACATCACAGAGTCGATGGTCGGTCACAAGCTCGGTGAGTTCGCCCCGACGCGGACCTTCCGCTTCCACGCCGGCCAAGAGCGGGCGGCGAGACGCTGATGCCGGGTGTGAAGACGAACGAGCGGCCCGGCACGAGGGCGGTGCTGCGCCACTCCCGCATGTCGGCCTTCAAGGCCCGTGAGGTTCTCGACCTCATCCGGGGAGTCGACTACTTGCGGGCGGCCGAGATCCTCGAGTACTCCGAGCGGGGTGCCGCCCAGCCGATCGGAAAGCTCCTCCGCTCGGCGGCCGCCAACGCCCAGAACAACGAGGGTCTCGACGCCGAGGAGCTCTACGTCGCCGCCTGCTACGCCGACGAGGGCACCACGATAAAGAGGTGGCGCCCCCGGGCGAGAGGTCGGGCCACCCGGATCCGCAAGCGGACCTGCCACATCACGATCATCCTGGCGCGCCTGGCCGACGAGGAGATCGCCCGCCGCCGGGCCCGGCTGGCCGCCGAGCAGTCAGAGCGCCGGGCTCGCCGCGTGGCCGGCACCCGCCGCTCGCGCCGCCAGGCCGAGGACGTGGCGGCCGAGATCGCCGCCGAGACCTCGGCCGAGGCCGAGCAGGCCGCCGCCTGGGCCTCACAGAGCGAGGCGGGCGAGGAGAAGAGCCCCGAGAGCTCGGAGGCGGCGACGAGCGAGGCGACCGAGACCGCGCTCGAGCCCGAGGCCACCGAGGAGCCGGCCGCCGAGCCGGTCGCCGACGAGGCACCTGTCGCCGAGGAGATACCGGTAGCCGACGAGGCACCTGTAGCCGGGGATGCACCGGCTGTCGGGGAGGCACCGGCCGATGAAGCCGGCGAAGAGAACTCAGACGAGGAGCACAAGTAATGGGCCAGAAGGTCAACCCGTACGGGTTCCGCCTCGGGGTCACGACGGACTGGAAGTCCCGCTGGTTCGACGACCGCAACTACCAAGACTCCGTCGTCGAGGACTGGGAGATCCGCCACTACCTGATGGGACAGCTCGAGGCGGCTGCCGTCAGCCGGATCGAGGTCGAGCGGACCCGTGACCGGCTCCGGGTCGACGTCCACACGGCCCGTCCCGGCATCGTCATCGGACGGCGCGGGGCGGAGGCCGACCGGCTGAGGCGCCAGCTCGCTCGCATCACGAAGAACGCCAACATCCAGCTCAACATCCAAGAGATCAAGCAGCCCGAGCTCGACGCCGCCCTCATCGCCCAGGGCATAGCGGACCAGCTGGCCCGGCGCATCAGCTTCCGCCGGGCGATGAAGCGGGCCATCCAGACGGTGCAGAAGGCCGGCGCCCAGGGCGTGCGTGTGCAGTGCTCGGGCCGTCTGGGCGGCTCCGAGATGGCAAGGCGCGAGTCCTACCGGGAGGGCCGGGTGCCCCTCCACACGCTGAGGGCCGACATCGACTACGGCTTCAGGGAGGCTCGCACCACGACCGGCCGGGTGGGCGTGAAGGTCTGGATCTACAAGGGAGACATCCTGCCCTACAAGACCTCGGCCGAGGACAAGATCTCCCGTGAGGCCGCCATGGCCGTCGGGGAGACCTCCGGCCAGGGCCGCCCGCGCCGCATCGTGAGCGCCGGCGGTGGCCGGCGCCGGCCGGAGCTGGGCGAGCCCGGCTCGATCGTGGCGCCGCCCGAGGAGGCACAGGCTCCGGCCCCGCCAGAAGAGCCGGCGCCGCTCCCGGGTGCCGGGGCCGGCGACGACGCGCTCGAGCGCCTGCTCGCCGAGGAGGAAGAGATCGAGCGCCGCACCCGTGACGAGCATCACGACGTGCCTCACTTCCGCCGGGAGAACGACTGATGCTGATGCCCCGCAAGGTGAAGCACCGCAAGCAGCAGCGCGGCCGCATGAGCGGCACCGCCAAGGGCGGCGAGCTGGTCAGCTTCGGCGACTTCGCCATCCAGGCCCTCGAGCCCGGCTGGATCACCGCCCGCCAGATCGAGGCAGCCCGTATCGCCATGACCCGCCACGTCCGCCGGGGTGGAAAGGTCTGGATCAGGATCTTCCCCGACAAGCCGGTCACCCAGAAGCCGGCCGAGACCCGCATGGGCTCTGGCAAGGGGAACCCCGAGCACTGGGTGGCCGTCGTCAAGCCGGGCCGGATCCTCTTCGAGCTGGCGGGCGTCGACGAGCAGCTGGCTCAGGCCGCCATGGAGAGGGCCATCCAGAAGCTGCCGATCAAGGCCCGCTTCGTCGTCAGGCCCGGTCTCGGCTCCAGCCCGGAGGTGCAGGTCTGATGGCCACCGCCAAGGAGATCCGTGGCTACGACCACGGCGAGCTCGAGAGCCGCATCGAGGAGTCTCGCAAGGAGCTGTTCAACCTCCGCTTCCAGGCGGCGACCGGACGGCTCGACAACTCGGCGCGCATGGGGATCGTGCGCCGGGAGATAGCCCGCCTGCTCACCGTGCAGCGCGAGCGGGAGATAGCCGAGGCCGAGGCCCTCGAAGCCCAGACAAGCGAGGTGAAGTGATGGCCGAGAACGAGCCCGTCGAGCAGGCGGAGTCTCGCCCGAACCGCCGCAAGGTGCGTGAGGGCATCGTCGTCTCGAACTCGATGGACAAGACGACGGTCGTCGCCGTCACCGAGCGGGTCCGCCACCCGCGGTACTCGAAGACCGTGCAGCGGACCCGAAAGATGTACGCCCACGACGAGGAGAACCAGACCAACCCGGGCGACCGGGTGCGGATAGCCGAGACCCGGCCCCTTTCCAAGCTGAAGCGCTGGCGCATCGTCGAGATCCTGGAGCGTGCCCGATGATCCAGCAGGAGTCCCGCCTCAGGGTGGCGGACAATTCGGGCGCCAAGGAGGTGCTCTGCATCAAGGTGCTGGGTGGCTCGAAACGGCGCTACGCCCGCATCGGCGACATCTTCATCGCCACCGTCAAAGACGCCGTCCCAGGGGCGGCCGTGAAGAAGGGCGACGTGGTGAGGTGCGTGGTCGTGCGAACCCGCAAGGAGAACCGCCGGCCGGACGGGAGCTACATCCGCTTCGACGAGAACGCCGCGGTCTTGATCAACGAGCAGCTGCAGCCGAGAGGGACCCGCATCTTCGGTCCCGTCGGCCGGGAGCTGAGGGACAAGCGCTTCATGCGCATCGTCTCGCTCGCCCCGGAGGTGATCTGATGCGCATCCACAAAGGAGACAGGGTCCAGGTCCTGCAGGGAAAGGACAAGGGCAAGACCGGCGAGGTCATGTTCGCCCTCCCGCGCCAGGACAAGGTGATCGTCGAGGGCGTCAACATCGCCAAGCGCCACCAGAGGGCGACCAACGCCACCATGCAGGGCGGCATCATCGACAAGGACATGCCGCTTCACGTGAGCTCGGTCGCCATCATCTGCTCCAAGTGCGGCCCGACCCGCATCGGCTACCGCTTCGACGACCAGGGCGTGAAGCACCGGGTCTGCAAGAAGTGTGGAGGCAACCTGTGAGCAGCCTGGCCACGAGGAGCCGCCCCCGCCTAAGAGAGCGCTACGAGTCCGAGATCCGGGCCGAGCTCGCCAAGCGGCTCGGCCTCGACAACGTCATGCAGGTGCCTCGCCTCGAGAAGATCGTCCTCAACATGGGCGTCGGCCGGGCCACCCAGCAGCAGTCCCTCCTCGAGGGAGCGGTGCGGGACCTCGAGACCATCGCCGGCCAGCGGCCCGTCGTGACCAAGGCGCGGCGCTCCATCGCCGGCTTCAAGCTGCGCCAGGGCCAGTCGATCGGCTGCATGGTGACGCTTCGAGGCGATCGGATGTGGGAGTTCCTCGACCGGCTCATCTCCCTCGCGATCCCTCGCATCAGGGACTTCCGGGGGCTCTCGCCTCGCAGCTTCGACGGGCACGGCAACTACACCTTCGGGGTGACAGAGCAGCTGATCTTCCCCGAGATCGACTACGACAAGATCGACTCGACCCGCGGCATGGACATCACGATCGTGACGACCGCCCGCACCGACGACGAAGGCCGGGAGTTCCTCGCGGCCTTCGGGTTCCCCTTTAGACGCGAAGGGCAGAACGCCTGATGGCCAAGAAAGCACTCGTCCAAAAGCAGCAGCGCACGCCGAAGTTCAAGGTGCGGGGCTACACCCGCTGCCGCCGATGCGGCCGGCCGCAGGCCGTCTTCCGCAAGTTCGGCCTCTGCAGGATCTGCTTGCGGGAGCTGGTGCACGCCGGCGAGGTGCCGGGCGTGACCAAGGCGAGCTGGTGAGGGGAGGGGCAGAGCTATGACAATGACCGATCCGATCGCCGACATGCTGACGCGCGTGCGCAACGCCAACGTCGCCATGCACGACAGCGTCAAGATGCCGAGCTCGAAGCT
>JAJZLV010000125.1 GCA_021803215.1 Actinomycetes bacterium
GCGGTCGTGGTGGCGGGGGCAGGATTTGAACCTGCGACCTTCGGGTTATGAGCCCGACGAGCTACCTGACTGCTCCACCCCGCGGCGAAGAAGGCCAGTATAGAGGAGACCAGGCGCCCCCGCCGCTGGTAGCGCCTCAGTCGGAATCACGCGCGCTGAGAGGCCTAAGGGGATGGTCGGCTCCTGCAGCGATCTCTCCAGGGCTGCTCGGTGAGCCGACCCGCACACACCAGGCCGCGTGTCAAAGATGAGTCTTCGTCCTGCGACGGCGAAGTGGACAGAGCACTGGGCCGGCTCTTCGGCGCTGGTGATGCTCACGCGGTGGGTTTTGTGAGGGAGTCATCACTGGGAGATTCGGCCAGCAGCCGAAAGGCACGACGAACGGCCCGGGCGGAGACCAGTAGCCCTGTCGTCGAGGGACCAGAGCACGTAACATCTTGGCCATGTCTTCGGCTTCGGAAGTTCTCGCAAAGGTTCCGATCTTCTCTATGCAGCCTCCCAAGGAGATCGCGAAGCTCGCCCGTGCCGCCCACGAGCGCACCTTCGCGGCGGGGACCGTCATGAGCGAGGAAGAGGACTTCGGGAGCATCTTCACCGTCATCGTCGATGGGGAAGCGAGCGTCTCCGTAAGGGGCCGCCAGGCACGCACCTTGAAAGCAGGAGACTTCTTCGGCGAGATGTCGATCATCGACCGGTCTCCTCGCTCGGCGACTGTCAAGGCAGAGACAGACTGCACCTGCCTCATGCTCACCCAGCCAGTCTTCCGCCCCTTTGCCGTCTCACATCCCGACACCATGTGGGCGCTCTTGGAGCTGATGGTGAAGCGGGTACGCGAGAGCGAGGCGCGCCAGAGCTAGCAGAAGGGACCGGCTCGTCAGGCACCAGTGCCACGCTCGGCTCCCTTGCACTCCTCTCTGGGACAGTCCTCTTCGCCGACACCGCCGAGACCGACGGCATCTCGAGTCCGAGGCGGGAGCCCACCTCTTGCTCAATGCCCGGCAGGAACTGCCCGGCAGGCGTTGCAGCCAGCGCCCACTCATCTCTAGGCCGGCAGCGCTCTCGGAGAGCTCCGCTGGTAGCTTCGGCACCGGTGCGAGATCGAAGGTGGCCGTCCGGCCGAATCCCGGCTGGCGAGCCTCTTCCAGCACCGCACGGAGCCGGAAGAGTCGCTGCCCCGCCTCGCTGGGAGGCTCCCGCGCCTTCCAGAGAACCTCTCGGTGAAGAGATCTCTCGACGCTGGCGAGCCCCTCCCAGGCCTCGCCCGCCCAGACGAAGACCGCCGAAACCTCGAGCCAAGGCGAACCAATGGAGACGAGCTGGCCTCCTGTGTCATAGAGAGCCACGATGCCTGCGAGCCGACAACGCGTAGCCCTTCGACAACTCGACGACGTCGGCGTCGATCTGGGTCCGGTCGGTGCCTTGGGCGAAGAGCCGGCGATGGCCGCCTTCCAGCCCGAGGTCGCGCTCATAGTGGCCGGCGAGCTCGCCAGAGTCCCAGAGCGCGCCTGCTGTACGTAGAAGCGGTCGAAAGCTCATCGCTAACCCTGGCACCGAGTGGCACGTCGAGAGCCAAGAGGAGGTCCGCGTGCCCGGATGGGCGAGGAGCCCACGCCGGCCAGGAAGCCGCCGGCTTCTCCTCGCGCCAGCCCGTCAGATTATCGAGCAGTCGTCGCTGCCCGCAGAGCTGGGCCGGAAGACACAAGCCGCTCCCGGCCGCCCGGCAGGAGACCGCTCAGTAGCTACCGCCGTGCACGGTCGTCGCCGGGTGGTGGCCACCGCCATTCGAGCTGCAGCCGGCCGCCACAAGTCCGCCGCCCACGATGAGGGCGACCGCGAACAGCACCCGCCGGTAAATCGAGACGCGCCTTTGCATTCTGTTCCCTTTCAAACGATCGCTCCGGCCTGTCAAAAGCTCAGTGAAATTTCCTCTCGATCCCAAAGACCCGAGACGACCTGAGGACTCGGCCGGCCGAGTCGAGCGCCTCAACCTCGAAGCGCCTGGCCCTCGAGGAGACGAGCATCACGCTCTGGAAGCCTCTCTTCGGGGCAGTCAGCAGCTGGCGGAACCGGCCGCCCGGTCCTTCAGCCAGCACCCGCCAGCGCGCCACCTCGGTCGCCCCGTTCCAGCTGACGTAGATCTTCGTGCGATCCCCAGCTGGCCGGGCGACCGCCCTCGGGAGGGTGAGCGGCTTTCCCACCCAATGACGGACGAGGACGGCCCGGTACGACAGGTCCGGGCCGGGCAGCTGGGCATTGAAGATCAGCTTGCCCGAATGGGTGTACTCGGTCAGCTCTGGCTGGGCCCCCCAGCCGACGAGGACGTCACCGTTCGGCAGGAGCTGGGTGCTGCCCATGTAGGCGGCGTCGAAGCTCTTCCCGTAGACGTACTGCGCCTTCAAGGTGGCGGTGTGCGTCTTGCGGTTCAGGTGGAGGACGAGGGCACGAGAGGGGGCGGTCGCTCCCACGTAGGTGCCGGCTCCGCTGATCTGGCAGCAGTGGTCGTCGAACATGGTGATGGTCGACCGACCGTTCATGACGACGTCGTGCTGCCACTCGAACATGGCCTTCTTCGGCAACTTGAACGAGGAGTGCCTGCCTCCGAGCGTCCAGACGATCTTCTTGGTCTTCACGTTGATGTCGTAAGCCGCCCAGGTGTTGCGCATCGAGACGACGAGCGTGTCCTTGTGACCGAGGCTTATCGAGTTGACGTGGTAGGCGTCCCAGGGAAAGCCGTTCGTCTGCGGGATGGCGTGCGAGGCGGAGAGCGGGATGTGGTGGAGGGCGTTCCAGCTCCAGACGAGCTTTCCTGTCTTCAAGTCGTACTTCTGGACCGCCGAGTCCGTGATGGCACCGTTCTCGGTCCCGCCGTACCTGTAGAGGTTCATCGGGATGTTCTTGTTCGCCGTCACGTAGGCGTACTTGCCCTTGATGATGAACGAATGGAGGGTGAGCACCCAGCCGTCCTGGCCCTTGATCTTGGCGATCGTCTTGTAGTGCTCGTTCACCACGATGTACTCACCGGACTCGGTCGCCCCGGTCGGGGTGATGATCCCCTGCCACCAGGAGAGGACCGGCTTGCCCTCGTAGATCTGGGCTGCCAGGTCCGAGGCGACGTACTTGGGCGGCGTCGGCCTGAACCAGATCGGTGTCAGGTTCGGCGCCAACAGGAGCGGGCCGCTCTGACCGTCCATCGGGTGGGTGGTGAGGTTGTAGAAATTGCCGACCATGACATCGCCCGGAAGCGTCTTCCGGCTGGCCGTGCCCTCCGTGACCGTGATGCGCGGGGGATGGAGATTCGGGGCCGAGACGAAGTCGTAGGCCCCCTGCTTGCTCCAAGCCCCGATCGGAGCCCCCGCGCCCCCTGCCACACCGAAGTCGAGCGAGAGGAAGGCGACGATGAGAAGGCCGACCCCGATCGGGAGGCTGAGGCGAAGCTTCGGCTGGCTGCGGGCCGGGGCGTTGTCGGTCCTCGGCATGAACAAGAACGCCACCACCAAGGCGGCAAGGACGAAGCC
This sequence comes from Actinomycetes bacterium, assembly GCA_021803215.1. Lineage (GTDB taxonomy): Bacteria > Actinomycetota > Acidimicrobiia > Acidimicrobiales > Bog-793 > JAJZLV01. The sequence goes on from JAJZLV010000125.1 coordinate 3,516, forward strand.
GGCTCCTATCAGGTATGCGAGCCGGTAGCCGTCGGTGAGGGCCACTGAGGCCACCTTGTTCTCGCCGAAGAAGTGGGTGGTGAACTGGGTGGCGAGCGAGATGAGGAGGGCTATCCCGAGCCCGCCGCCCGATTGCCGGGCGGTGTTGACGAGGCCCGAGACGAGCCCGGCCTGCTCGGGAGCCGAGCCCTGGATGGCCGCGATCGTCGAAGGGACGATCGAAAGGCCGATGCCGGCCGCCACGAGGAGGCCGGGAAGGACGATGTAGCCGACGGCGCTGCCGCTCGGCCCGATGCGGACGAAAAGGAGCATGCCGGTGAGCATCAGCAAGAGCCCGCTGACCAGGACCGGGCGGGGCCCGAAGCGGGACACCAGCCCGCCCGCCCGGTGGGCGGAGAACATGATCAAAAGCGCCATCGGCAAGAAGGCGAGCCCGGTGGCGAGCGGCGTGAGGCCGAGCACCTGCTGGAGGTAGAGAGAGCTCACGTACCACATGGGAAAGAGCGCTGCGCTGAACAAGAGAACGACGGCGTTCGCCACGAGCACCGGCCGGGTGAGCGAGCGGAACGGGATGAGCGGCTTTCTCGCGAGGTGGGTCTCGACGTAGCCGAAGACCCCCGACAGGACGAGTCCGCCCGCTATCGGCCCGATGGCGAGCGGGGCGAGCCAGTTCGAGTTGCCGGCGTTCACGACCCCGTAGACGATGAGGACCAACGATGCCGTGAGCAGGAGCGCCCCGAAGAGGTCGAAGTCGCTCCTCTCGCTCTCCTTCCTGCGCTCGGCCACCACCGCGAGAGCGATGAAGGCGGCGATGATCCCGATCGGCGGGTTTATGAGAAGCACCCAGCGCCAGCCGAGGCCGGAGGTGAGCACCCCGCCGAGCAGTGTGCCGGCCGCTCCCCCGGCACCGTTCATGGCACCCCAAAGAGCGATCGCCTTGTGACGCTTCGGCCCTGCCTCGAACGAGTAGGTCACGATGGCGAGCGACGAGGCGGCCATGAGGGCCCCCGAGAGGCCTTGCACGCCGCGGGCGACGACGAGGAGAGTCTGGGTCGGCGCCATGCCGCCCGCCAGCGAGGTGAGCGAGAACAAAAGGAGGGCGGCGACGAAGAGCCGGCGCTGCCCGAAGTGGTCGCTCGCCCGGCCGCCGAACATCAAAAAGCCGGCGAAGGCGATGGCGTAGGCGTCCACCACCCACTGCAAGCCGACGGCCGAGAAGCCGAGGCTCGACTGGATGGAGGGGAGGGCGACGTTGACGATGCTCAGGTCCAAGATGACCATGAACTGAGCCACGCAGCAGACGACGAGGAGCCAGCGGCTCCTTCCTTCGAAGCTGATCCCTCCCGCCTTGGTCTCCGGCCCGCCGCCGCCTCGGCGCTCGCCGACTTCGGTGCTCACGAGGTCTCGGCCGCGACCTCTCCCGCTCGCCACTCCGACAGGACAGCCAGAGCGGAATCGATGATGCGATCGGCGAAGGTGGCGGAGTCGTTGACGCGGGGGAAGGGCTCCTGCGGCACGGGCAGCTCGAGGAACTCACAAAGAGGCTCCCAGCCCTCTGCCGGGTTCCAGACGAGCAGGCGGTCGGCCGGAACGGTCGCTTTCACCCCGGCGTTGTACTCCTCCATGGCGTGGGCCATGTAACCGGGATCGGCGTCGTCCGGGTCCTCCGGCATGAGCCCGCTCTTCTGCCACATAGAGCGCATCATCTCGAGGTAGCCATCCCAGGCAGGGTCGATCTTCGCCCGGGCGCTCGAGAGATCCCGCATGAGGAGGTCGCCGTAGAACATCCCCCAGATCGTGTCGGTCATGCTGCGCTCCCAGCTCTCGGGCTGGCGCACGCTCAACAGCACCTTGGCATCCGGGTAGAACTCGATGAGCTCCCTGTAATAGAAGGCCCCCGGCCAGTCGACGGTCGCCTGGTACCCGGCAAAGACGCTCTCGAAGTCCCCGCCGCCGCTCTCGAAGAGCGACTGCCACTTCTCTGCAAGGCTCAAGTCGCCGAGGACGTTTACCATGTGATAGCAGGGCCCGAGCCCGAGCTTTTCGAGCGCCTCTTTCTGCGACAAGGTCGCAGTGCGCGGCAGGCCGGCTCCGATCAGCTTCATGTGATTCCCCTCCAAGGTGTGTTGCTCCCGGACCACCATAGCGAGGCAGTCTTGCGCTGTGAAAGCCTTGAGTGCTGCCTGGGTCCGAACTGAGAGCTTCCTTGGCTTAGAGCCGCGTATACCCCTACCCTCTCAGGAGGATCAGCTCACCCGCTTCCAGCTGGGAAAGCGCAGCCTCTTGGCACCGATGGCGTCGGCGCTGGCATGGCTCTTGCCGGCCCGGCCGGGGGAAAGTGGGCTCGGCGGGCTGCTGAACGGACGGCCCTTGGCCGCACCCGTCGACTTGGAGGAGGCCTTCTGCTCGGCGATGAGCTTGTGGGCTTGGCTCAGGTAACGCCCCATCACTGCGAGGTCCCTCTGCAAGGCGCCGAGCTGGAAGCCCCTCTCGGCCACGAGCGAGCGCTGGTAGGCCTGATAGGCCTTGTCGAGGTCCGCCGTCACCTTGACCGAGAGCACCGACGACGGAGAGCTGCCCACGTAGCGGACGCTCGAGCCGAAGACGGACTTGAGCGCTCCGATCAGGCTCGGGGCAAAGCGCACCTCGTTTCCGTTCAAGTCAACCGCCACGTCGGCCAGCACCGGGGGTGACCTGCTGTCCGAAGAGACGTAGATCGACTGGATGTAGATGAACGAGTCCTCGATAGGGACGAGCACAGGCGAGCCGTAGAGGACCCGGGCGTGCGCCCGGCGCAAGAGGGCGACCTGTTGCACGACCGCCCGGCTCAGCTGGAGCCGCGACGCCACCAGCGAGGGCCCGAGGGCAGAGGCCTTCACCCGGGGAAGCTCGTAGCTGATGAGCCGGCCGTAGCTCTTGTAGCCGCTCTCTGCCACGGTGAAGCCGGCCAGCTGCTCGGTCCGTCCGGTGATCGAGAAGGGGACGAGCGGCTCGACGGCGAGGAACTGGGTGTTGGTCCGCCCCGGCAGGCGCAGCATCTCGTAGGTCGGCACGTAAGGGGCGTTGCGGCTCCCCTCGGCCAGGGAGAAGGAGTTCTCGAAGCGGTAGAACTCCCTCGCGCCGGCCGCCGTCGCCTGGTAGTGGTAGCGCCCGTACATGGCCGAGAGCAGCATGAGGAGCGACCTCGAGTAGCGAAGGTGGTTCTCGAGCCCGGGAGAGAGCCGGCTCATCGCCTTGAGCGGCTCGATGAGTCCCGGGTAGACGTGCTCCCAGGCCCTCAGCACCGGGTCGCGCGGGTCGAGCGCGAAGAAGCTCAGCTTCCCGCTGTAGGCGTTCACGACCGCCACGACCGAGTTGCGGACGTAGTTGTACTGGCCCTGCAGCCCGTTGTTCGGTCCGAGCACTCCGGTGGGGGCTCCCTCTGCATAGGGGTAGGAGTCGCTCGTGGTGTAGCAGTCGACCATGAAGTAGACCTGCCCGCCCGAGACGACGGGATAGGGGTGCGAGCCAACCTTCAAAAACGGCGCCGCCTTCGCGACCCGCTGGCGGACGTTCTGCACGAACAAGATGCGTGATCTCTTGGTGATGAGGCTCGAGTCGAGCAGGTTGAGGTCGTGAAAGCGCATGGCGAAGGCCGCCCGCTGCCAGAAGCCCGTCAACCGCACACCGCCCGAGCCGCGGTAGTGGCTCGTGACCGGACCCTTGGCCGTGGCGTAGTCGAGCTCCCTCTCTTTCGTGTCGACCACCACGTAGCTGCTGGAGCTGTCCCCGAAGTAGACGGCCGGCTGGTCTACGACCGGGGCGCCGTTCGTCGAGTTGTCCGGGATGCCGGAGATGTCATAGGTCGGGCGGCCGCTCGAGGTGACGGTGTTGGCGGGCGACATCACGACCCCGTAGCCGTGGGTGTAGATGAGGTGCTCGGCCACCCAGCTGTGGCGCGGGACCGCCCCGCTGTCCACCTCCCTCGTGCCGATCACCACCGGAGTGAGGCTCTGGCTCCCGCCGTTCGTAAGCTGGTAGCGGTCGATCGAGAGTCCGGCCACCCGGTAGTAGCTGTGGAGCGACTGCATGGCGTCGTAGGTGGCGCTGGCCACGCTCGGGCTCCAAAGTGGCAGCTCGGCGAGCGCCGGCAGGTCGGCCTCGACCGTGCTCGCCTTCAGGTTGGGGCTGGCGTCGAAGCGGACCGCCCGAACCTGCGAGAGCCCGAAGGCCGCCCGGGTGGCGGCGATGTTCCGCTGCAGGTACGGGAGCTCGACGCTCGCCTGGGAGGGGTTCACCACCACCCACTGCACGATGGCGGGGTAGATCATCCCGATCACGAGGGCCACGAAGGCCCAGAGGCCGACCGCCACGGCCGGCAGCGCCCAGCTGCGGTGGTAGACGTTGTAGCTGAGCAGGACGAACGAGATCATGCTCAAGATGGCGAGGATCGAGAGCGCCGGCAGGCGGACATGTACGTCGGTGTAGTCGGCCCCCACCACGAGCCCGTTCGTGGACAGCCCCAGGTCGAAGCGGTCGACGAAGAAGTAGCCGGCGGCTCTCACGAGGGCGACGATGGCGAGGATGAACGAGAGGTGGGCGGTCGCCCGGGCGTCCACCCGGGGGCTCGGCCCGCTGGTCCGGATGGCGCCGTTCAGGTAGTGGGCGACGGCCGTCACTATGAACAGCACCACGAGGGCCACGAGCGACCAGTCGACGAGGAAGGACAAGAAGGGCAGGCGGAAGACGAAAAAGCCGATGTCGCGGTGGAACTGCGGGTCCTTCACGCCGAACTTCCCGCCGTTCATGAACAACAGCCAGTGCTGCCACTGCCCGCTGGCGCCGACTCCGACCGCCAGGGCGAGGAGGAACGAGACGACCGTGCGCAGCGCTACCCGGAAGCGCCCGATCGAGGCCCGGTAGCGGCGGGCCATCTCGTACTCGGCCGCCGAGTAGATGTCGGGCGGCGAGAGGGCGTCGGCCACGTGGAGGCTGGTCCAGCAAGAGACGAAGAAGACCCCGCTGAAGACGATCGCCAGCCCGGCCCGGGTCTCGGCCATCGACCGCCAGATCATCGAGAGGTGGACCGAGCCGAACCAGAGGTAGTTCGTGTAGGCATCGGCGATCAGCTGGACCGCCACGATGGCCAAGATGACCGCCAGGACCCCGAGGATGATCGCCAGCTGGTAGCCGCGCAGCAGGCGCGGCCGCGAGATGACGGCCTGGTCTGGGAGCCTCACCGGAGAAAGGCTACGAGGTGGCGGGCACCAACAGGCAGCGGCAGCCGGGATGGACGGGCGGGTGCAGCTGGCCGGTCGGGAACTCCTCTCCGACCGCCACCGGCCCGGCGAGGGCGTTGTCGTCGCAGTCCGGGCAGGGCTGCCCATCGTCGTCGACCACCCAGCGGGCCGCCGTGCCGGCCCCTCCCGCCACGGCGCCCTTCGAGAAGGACTTGACGGCGAAGTCGCCGGCCGCCTGCTCGACCCTCTTTCGCCGCCACTCCCGGTAGGAGGCTCCGGCTGCCTCGGTGGCTCCCTCGGAGAGGTCGCTCACCTCTTCGAGGGCCTCCTCTAGGCGGTGGCGCAGCAGCCCGCTCACCTCGGCCGCCAGCTCGGAGGCGATCTCGCTCCCGGCGCTGGCAGGCGAGCCGTCGGCCGGCTCGGCTCCGGAGAGCCAGCGGTGCCCGAGACTCCAGGCGTCGGCCAAGAGCTTGGCCGTCGCCTCTTCGATCCTCGAGCGCTGGGCCTCTGCGGGGAGAAGCTTTTCCAGCTCGGGCCGGCCGGAGGAATGCCGGATGGCGTCGAGGAGGAGGTTCTGGTCGTCTTGCAGGGCCCGCTTCAAGGCTCGCGAGAGCCTGCCGGTGACCGGCCCGAGCAGCTCGGCTCGCCGGGTGAGAGCCGCCTCGTCGTCGCTCGGGAGCTCTTCGGCCTCGGCCGCGCCCGGCGCCACCGGGGTCTCGGCCCCCGCCTTGCCGGCCTCGTCGAGCTCGACCGGCGGGAGCTCGTCGCTCTCGCGGACGTCCGCCTCGTGGGCCGAGTGGATCCCGAGCACACCCTCGCCTGGGAGCTCCCCCTCGCTCGCTGGCCGGCCCGGCCGCCCCTTTCTCCTCGCCGGGCTGGTCGGCTCGGCGGCCTTCAGATCAGGCCCTATCTCGTCGGAGGGCTGTCCGGCCGGCTCCGGGCCGGCCGCGGCCTCCTTCCGCCCCGGCTCTCCACCGAGAGGGGTCGGCTCGGCCAGAGCCGCCTCGCCGCCCGGCTCTCCTCCGGGCTCGGCCTCGTTCTCTCTCCGGTCGGCTCGGATGCGGGCGAAGAGCTCCTCGACACTTCTCCGTGAGCTGAGGTGGTCCTCTTCGGTCGACTCCTCCTCCGAGTCCGCCTCCTCGTAGCTCTCCGCCCCGGCAGGCTCTCTCGGGCGGACCGCCTCGGAGAGCTCCTCTGCTGCCTCGAGCCCGAGAGCTCCCTCTGCGAGCAGGCCCTCGTCGGCGCCGACCACCGCCTCGAGGTCGGAGTCGTCGGAGCTCTGCTCGGCCGCCTCGCCGGCAGCCGCCGCCGCCACCCGGGCGTCGTGCTCGGCGCTCGCCACCCGCTCAAGCAGCTCCCCGACGGCCGAGCCGACCGACTCGACCACCTCGATGAGGAAGTCCCGCCCGGCCCGCAGCTCCTCGAGCTGCACCCGGAGGCCCCGGCGCTTCTCGGCGAGATCTCCGAGGATCTCTCCCCGAAGCGCCTTCGCCTCGCGCACGATCCGGCGGCACTCCGCCTTGGTCGCCTGCAAGAGGGAGACCGCCTCCTGGCGGGCCGACTCGGTGACCGCCTCGGCCTCGAGCTGCGAGGCCTCGATGATGGCGGTCGCCTCCGCCTCGGCCGCCTCCTGGCGAGAGGCCAGGACCGACTCGGCCGCTCCGACTATCTCGGCCGCCCTCGCCTCGGCCTTCGCCACCACCTCCTGGGCGGCGTCGTGGGCCGCCTGCAGGATCTTGGCCGTCTCGACTCCGACCGCCCTCATCAAGGTGGCCTCGTCCAGCTCGGGCTCGGCCGCCCGGCGCTCGGCCTCCGCCACCTTGCGGCGGAGCGCCTGCTCTCTGTCGAGCATCTCCCGCACCTCGCCGGCGAGCGCCTGCAGGTACTGGCGGACGGCCTCTTGCTCGAAGCCGCGCCGGCCGGCCGGGAAGGAGTGCCGGGAGATCTCCTCCGGGTGAAAACCCGTGCGGGTGCTGATCGCCACCATCAATGGCTCTTCGGGCGTCATGGGGGCCCAGCCTATGACCCGGCCCCCGGGAGGATGGGCCTGTTGCGCGCTTTTGCTCAGCGACTAGGTCCCTTCGCCGGCAGCTTGCCGCCGTAGGAGCGCAGGATCCTCAGGGCCTGGGCTATGGAGGAGACGGCGTAGACCTTGAGCTTCGGTCCGGCGTGGGCCTTGGCGGTCTTGTACTCGGCCGGCGGCACCAAGAAGATCTGGGCGCCCGAGCGCCGGACGGCGATCGTCTTCTGCGCCACTCCCCCGACCGGCCCGACCGCTCCGGTGACCGACATCGTGCCGGTGGCCGCCACCTTGTGGCCGCCGGTCAGGTCGTAGGGGTCGAGGCGCTGCATGAGCCCGAGGGTGAAGGCGAGGCCAGCCGAGGGGCCGATGATCCCCTCGTTCGAGAGGTCCACCTTGAAAGGGAGCTTGCTCAGCCGGTAGCTCGTCTCGGCGTCGAACGAGCCGATGCAGGGAACGGCGGGCATCCTCTTGCCGGTGGCCGGCGAGATGTGCAGGAGCGGGTAGCGGCTCTTCTGCCCGTAGATGGGACAGACCAGGGTGGCGGCGCGCCCCTTGCCCTTTATCCGCCAGGCGCCGAGGCGAACCCGCACCGTCTCCCGCTTGCGGGCCGGGTAGCTGAGAAGATGCATCGCGACGCTGTCGCCCGGCCGGTAGCGGGCCAGCGCCAGGCTGAGGGCGACGGCCGTCGTGACCGGCTTGCGGTCGACCCCGGTGATCACCTCGCCGACGGCGAGGTAGTGCTCGGCCGGGGAGCCCGGGATGAAGGCGTACATGAGCGCCCCCTGCGGGATGGCCCGCACGGCGTAGCCGAGCTGCCGGAGGGCGACGACGGTGGCCGCCTGCTGGGCGTCTGCCATGTCGAGCACCCCCTCGGTGTCGTACTGCTGGGCCGTCTCCGGACCGAGCAGGTCAGAAGAGCCGATGATCTGGGCGTTCGGGTTCAACGCGAAGTAGGGCCACTCGATGGCCCGCAGCGGCGTGAGCTCGACATCGACCAAAAGGACCTCCCCTTTGTGGCGGCGCAGCTTGGCTCTCGGCACCCCGATCAGCTTGATGACCGACTGGGCGGTGCCGGGCGTGATGGCGTAGTAGGGGATCGAGACGAGCGAGGAGACGATGGCGGCGACGAGGATCACCGCCCCGGCGACGAGAAGGCCCGTCCGCAGCCGGTGCGAGCGCTGCGCCTCCCCGGCGGGGGGCTGCTCGATACCTAGGCTGGCGTCGTCCTCATGTGCGCTCACGAGCCAAGAGCCTTACACCGCCAGGCAGGAGACGAGGCGCGGTCGAAGGCCGAGCTGGCCGCCGCCGGCCACTCCGGCGACCTCGAGCGGGTCCGCCGGGCGATCGGCGACCCCTCGCCCAGCCTGCGGGCGACCGCCCTCGGGGCCCTCGGCCGCCTCGGGGCGCTCGACCTCCAGGCGCTGGCGGCCGGTCTCTGCGACGAGGACTCGGCGGTCCGCCGGCGGGCGGCCGAGCTCTCGCACCGGGCCGGGCTCGACAAGGAGGGGGTGGCGGCGCTCCTGCTTCCCCTGCTCGACGACGAGCCCGAGGTCGTCGAGGCGGCCTGCACCGCCCTCGGCGAGCTCGGCCTCGAGGAGGCCGTCGACGAGCTCGGCCAGGTGGCGACCGGCTCGGCCGATCCCCTCTGCCGGGAGGCGGCCGTGGCGGCGCTCGGCTCGATCGGGGCAGTCGCGGGGCTTTGCTACATCCTCGCCGCCTGCGAGGATCGGCCGGCGATCAGGCGCCGGGCGGTCCTCGCCCTGGCGCCCTTCGAGGGTCCGGCGGTGAAGGCCGCCCTGGAAAGGGCCCTCAGCGACCGCGACTGGCAGGTGCGCCAGGCGGCGGAGGATCTCTCGGAGGGGCGGCCTTGGGCCTGACGGCCTCGCTCGTCGCCCGGGGCTCGGGCTGGCGCAGGCAGCGGGCGGCCCCGTGCACGGCGGTGCGGGAGGGGTCGGCCGCCAGGTGGACCGGTATGCCGGTGGCCGAGGCGAGCTTCCTTGCGAAGCCGGGCAGCATCGCCCCCTCGCCCGCCAGGTGGAGGCCCTTGGTCAAAAGGTCGTTCGCCAGGTCCGGCGGGGCCGTCACGATGCACGAGACGGCGGCCTCGAGCATCGCCCGTACGTGCTCGGCGGCGGCCGCCGAGGCCTCCGAGGTCGAGATGACGACGGTGCGCGGCGTGCCGTTGGAGGCGTCCCGCCCGGTCACCTCGATCTTCTGCTCGCTCTCTCGCCAGGCCGTCACGACGGCCTTTTTCACCTGCTCGGCCACCTCGGTCGGCACGACAAGGTCGAACGAGCGGGCCAGCAGCTGGCGGATCGAGCGGTCGATGTCGTCTCCCCCGACCGGTATCGACGCCTTCGTGACGGTTCCCCCGAGGGCCATGACGGCGACGTCGGTCGTGCCCGCCCCGGCGTCGAGGGTCATCGTGGCGACCGGCTCCTCGATGTGGAGGCGAAAGCCGATGCCCGTGGCGACGGCATGGTCGATGAACTCGACCTTCGGGGCGCCCGCCTGCTTGAAGGCCCGCTCCATCGCCCTTTTCTGCACGCCGGTGGCGAGGCCGGGCACCGAGCAGAGAACCTCGGGATGGCGGCCGACCTGCCCGGCCACCTTCTCGAGGAGGTGGGTGGCCACCTTGTCGGTGAGCTGCAGGTCCTGCAGCTGCCCGCGGACGACCGGCCGGACGAGGCCCACCTCCCCGGCCGAGCGCCCGATGAGGGCGCGGGCGGCCGAGCCGAAGGCGACGAGAGAGCCGTCCCGCAGGTTGACGGCCGCCAGCGTCTCGTCCTCGAAGAGGATCTTCCCCGCGGCGTCGGCCAGCCGGGTGTGACGAGTTCCGAGGTCGAGCGCCACCCGCCCGCTCACCGGGCGAGCTCCCGCGCCGCGGGGCTCCAGTCGGTGCCGCCGGGCCAGAACTCCCGCTTCCAGATGGGAGCGGTCGCCTTCAAGGTGTCGATCAGGTAGCGGCAGGCCTCGAAGGCCTCGGCCCGGTGGGCCGAGGCGACCACCACGACCACAGAGGCCTCCGCCAGGGCGACCCGGCCGGTGCGGTGCCAGACGACGATGCGGCCGAGGGCCGGCCACCTGGCCCGCGCCTCGGCGGCGAGCTTCCGAAAGCCGGGCACCACCTGCTCCTCGTAGGCCTCGTACTCGATGGCCGTGACCCCGGTGCGCTCGCCGGCGTGGTCCCGCACGAGCCCGACGAAAGAGGCGATCCCGCCCCAGCTCGGGCCGCTCGCGTAGGCGATGGCCCGGGCGACGTCGAGGGGCTCGTCTGTCACCTCAAGCCAGTCGGCCTCGCTCGGCGGTTCGCGCACGAACGAATCGTAGAGGTGAACAACGCTTTGGGCGCTCCGCCCCGCGCAGCGCAATTCCACCCCGCTTTGTAACCTTGCCCCTCGTGGTGGAACCGGGCGACGACTTCGAGGAGCTGGGCGAGGACGAGCCCTCCGGCCCGCTTTTGCCGCCCGACGACCGGCTCTGGCGCCACCCCTCCGAGCTCTTCGCGGCCGGTGACCGGCCCTTTTCGAACCAGGTGCTGGCCGCCCGCCGGCAGTGGCTGGCGGCCACCCCGAGCCGGGCCGGAGCAGGGGCGGCCGGCCTCGTAGGCGCCCTGCTCGCAGCCGGCGTCGTCCTGGTCGGGGTCCACCTCACCTCGTGGCTCACCCCGCAGCACCACGCCCGGCCCACCTCTGTGAGCGCCGGTCTGTACGCCGCCCCGACCGAGACGACGCTCCCCTCGGTGAGCGCGGTCGGGCTGGCCGGCTTTTTCGACAGCCTCAACGCCGCCATCGTGAAGGTGCGGGCGGTGGTCGGCGCCCGCCAGGTGATGAGCGACGGGGTCGTCATCTCCCAGAGCGGGGACATCCTCGTGGCGGCCCGCTCCATCGCCGGAGCGCTCAGCGTCTCTGTGATGCTCTCTGACGGCGAGGAGCTGCCGGCGAGCCTCTTAGGGAGCGACTCCGCCACGGGCATCGCCGTGCTGAAGATCCCCGAGGGGAACCTCTCATGGCTCGCCTTTTCTACCAACCACGCCACGCCGGTCAACTCCTTCCTCGTAACGGCCTGGAAGCGCCAGCGCCTCGCCATGCAGCTGGTCTCGCTCGAGAAGAGGCCGGCTCGCACCGGCCTCGACGGGGGGCCCTCGCTCCTAGAGCTCTGCCCCGGCTCGCTTCGCCTCGGCCGGGCCCCGAACGGCGCCGCCCTCTTCGACAGCTCCGGCCAGGTGATCGGCTTCGTCACGGGCCACGCCGGCCACCGGGCCGTCGCCGTCCCCGGCTGGCTGGCCATCCGGGTGGCCAGCCAGCTCGTCTCGAACGGCCACGTCTCGCACGGCTGGCTCGGCATAGTGGGAGAGACGACGGAGCTGTCGAGGAAGGTGCTGAGCGCCGTCGAGAGCTCCTCGCCCGGAGTGCTCGGCTCGGGCCACGGCCTTTACCGCCACGGCGTGCGGGTCCTCTCGGTCACCTCCGGCAGCGGGGCGGCCGCCGCCGGCCTGCGTCCTGGCGACGTCATCGAGGCCGTCGACGGCCAGCCGGTCCCCTCCATGAGCGACCTGCAGGCCGCCCTCTACCTGATGAGCCCGAGCTCTTCTGTAGACCTAGAAGTAGTGCGAGGCAACCGACTCTCGGATGTGAGCGTCCGCCTGCAAGCGGCGGCCTAGGCGAGATGAGCGACCCTCCCTCCTCCTTTTCGGGGGGAGGCGACGAGTTCTTCTCGAAGATGCTCGGGGACCTGCTGCGGCTGATGCCGTCGGGCGGGGCCATGCAGTGGCAGCTCGCCTACCAGCTGGCCGCCTCCTCGGCGACAGGCGACAGCCCCGACCCCTATCCCGACCCCCGCGAGCGGATCAGGCTCGAGGAGCTCTCGAAGATCGCCGAGCTGCACGTGGCAGACGTCACCGGCATGCACCTCTCACCCTCGGGCCGCAGCCCCCGCCTCACCCCGACCAGCCGGGCCGAGTGGGCGAGACGGACGCTCGACAGCTGGCGGCCGGTCCTCGACCGGCTCTCGGGCGCCTTCCGGGCCGGCGGCGTGAAGCTGCCGGGCGTGGTCGACCCCGAGCAGGGCGAGGGCCGGAGCGCCCAGCTCGAGGAGATGCTCGGGCGCTGGATGAGCGCCGTCATGCCGATGATGATGTCGATGCAGGTGGGCTCGGCCGTCGGCCAGCTCGCCGGCCGGGCCCTCGGCCACTACGAGGTGCCGCTCGCCCCGGCGACCGGAGACGAGATCCTCGTCGTCTCGGCCAACATGCATCAGATGGCGGAGGACTGGAGCCTCCCGGCGGACGACCTCGGCCTCTGGCTCTGCGTCCACGAGATGGCCCATCACGCCGTCTTGTCCCGCCCCCATGTGGCCGAGCGCCTCGCCTCGCTCGTCGTGGCCCATGCCGAGAAGGTGCGCCCCGATCCCGCGGCCCTCGAGCAGCTGATGCAGAGCGGGCCGGCCATGGGCGACCCCGCCTCGATGCTCGAGCTGCTGGGCGACCCGTCGGCCTTCGCCGGGGCGCTCGACTCCGACGAGCTGCGCCGGCTGAGGGCCGAGCTCGACGCCCTGACGGCCACCATCTCGGGCTACTGCGAGCACGTCACCTCGCTCGTGGCGAGAAGGCTCATCGGCGAGCACGCCCCGATCGGAGAGGCCATGCGGAGAAGGCGCCTCGGGCGGGGAGCAGGAGAGAGGATGGCCGAGCACCTCTTCGGGCTCAGCCTCGACCAGGACCAGGTCGACCGGGGCGAGCACTTCGTGACCGGGGTCCTCGACCGCTCGGGCGACGCCCAGCTGGCCCGGCTCTGGGTGGACGAGGAGAGCCTCCCCACCCCGGCCGAGGTGGACGCGCCGGGGCTCTGGCTGGCCCGGCTCGGGCTGGACGACCGGTGAGCCCGCCCGGGCAGGCGGCCGCCTCGGCCGAGAGGGCTCCGGCCCGCTCGCGGAGAGCCCCCACGAACCAGCTGCGCGCTGGCTCGCCACGAAGGATCCGCCCTCGGGCGAGCTGAGCGCTGCCACAGGAAAGAGCGCCCGCTCGGGTGGCCAGCTCCATCACCCGATCCCAAGCGGCTCCTGGCGGAGCTCCTGGCCGCAGAGGGCCTGGGGCGAGCCGGTCAACAGCCGAGGGCAGGCCCGGTGGCCGAGAGAGGTCTCTCATAGTCTCTCCGGCGACGACCCCGAGGGGGCCTGTCAGGACCCGCTCTCGATCCTGTGGATCCCGTCACAGTTGACGACCGAGGCCTTGTCGAGCCCCGCTTACTCCGAGTCCAGCTCGACCTCGACGCCGCGGCCGCGGCTGTTCGTGGTCACCTCGGCGACGGTGACGAGCTGGCGGAGCTCGATCACCTCGGACCTCGTGAGCCCGAGGACGGGAAGCCGCTTTCACCGCGTCGGCCGACCAGAGCTCAGCGCGCCTCACCCGTCGCTCCGGGCCTCGAGCTCCTCCGAGCGCTCATCGGATCGTTCCGGGTGGCCTCGGTAAGCCTCCCGGTCGCAACCTGCCATGGCCTCCCGCACGGCCTCGAGGAGCCTTGTCGAGCCGCCGCGGAGACGTTGATCCCCAGCCGGCCAGCCGGTGGCGCGAGGTCCTCGCCGAGGCTGACGGTGCCGCGCCGAGACGCCATGCTTTTGTGCGATCAGGATGCGCCTAGCGAACGGCGGCGCGAAGGGCCCATCGGGCTAGGGACCCGGTCCTTTGAGGCGAGCCGCACCTCTTTGACAAGGCCGGCCGGGTCGCTCACCGGCTCGGCCCGAGGTCGAGCTCGAGAGCCGGGCAGGCTCGAGGCTGGCGGCCCGGGCTCGAGCTGGGCCCAGATGGTCAGCCCGGCAGCTCCCGGGCAGGCTGCTCGGGCTCCTCTGGCACTCCGAGGTCCCACTCCAAGATGATGTTCTCCCGCTCGGCGTCGCGCACGATCCGCTCCCGGTTGCGGCGGAACTGGGGGTCGTGCGGCGGGAGGAGGACGAGGCGGGCCAGCGCCCTCTCCCGGAAGGCCTCGATGACGGCCCGCTCGCCGAACTCGGACTCCACCTCCCAGTGGGGCGCCACGGGACCGAGGTAGACCAGGCGCACGTGTCCGCGGGGCGGCTCCTGGGCCTCTCCCTGGCTCGGCGGGGTCATCGTCATAAGCGGGCCTCTCCTTTTGCCGGCTCACCGCCTTGGATGAGCCTGCTCCACTCTAATCGGCCTCCCCGGAAGGCCCCTGGACGGAGTTAACCAAGAGTTCCCCCGATTCACAGCTTCTTCTCAACTGATGCGCACGCTCCCGCCAGTTGATGCGCTAAGACTGTCTTCCGATGGACACTTCGTGGATGGCTCGGGGGAACTGCCGGGAGCAGCCTCCTGACCTCTTCTTCCCGAGCGACGGCGTCGGCGTCGAGATAGCCCGCCGGGTCTGCGCCGACTGTCCCGTCAAGGTGCCCTGCCTCGAGTACGCCATGGAGAACCACATCGACCACGGCGTCTGGGGCGGAACCTCCGAGCGCGAGCGCAGGCGGATCGCCCGGCGCCGGAGGCTGGCGGCACTCAAGACGGTCGACTAGGCCCGACCTGACGGCTACCCCGCCCGGCCAGGGAGAGAACCTGCCAGAGGGCGCCCTCGAGGCCGTGATCAACGTCTCGGAGGGAAGGGACCCGGCCCGCATCTCGGCCATCGCCGAGGCGGCCGGCTCGAGCCTGGTCGATCTCCACAGCGACCCCTACCACCATCGGAGCGTCTACACCCTGGCCGGCCAGCCCGACGAGGTCGAGGAGAAGGCCCTCTCCCTCTCCTTGCGGGCCGTCGAGCTCCTCGACTTGCGGAGCCACCAGGGCGTCCACCCCCGCCTCGGGGTGGTCGACGTCGTGCCCTTCGTGCCGCTCGGCTCCCCACCGCCCGGCGAGGAGCGCTTCGCCCGGGCGAGCGAGGCGAGGGCCCGCTTCGCCGGGGCGATGGCCAAGGCCGGCGTGCCCTGCTTCCTCTACGGGAGCGAGCGCTCCCTCCCCGAGGTGAGAAGGCGGGCCTTCGTCGACCTGTTGCCCGATGTCGGCCCGTCAGAGCCGCACCCGACCGCCGGGGCCTGCTGTGTCGGGGTGAGGGACTTCCTCGTCGCCTACAACCTCGTCATAAAGGGCCCGCCTGAGCTGGCGAGAGAGATCGCCCGGCGGATCCGCCGGCCGGAGCTGCGGGCCCTCGGCTTCGACCTCGGAGGAGAGAGCCAGGTCTCCTGCAACCTCCTGTCGCCCGAGACCCTCGGCCCCGGCGAGCTCTTCGACGAGGTCTCCGAGCTGGCCCCGGTCGTGAGGACCGAGCTCGTCGGGCTGGTTCCCCGCTCCGTCCTGGAACGGGTCGCCCCAAAGCGCTGGGGGGCCCTCGACCTCTCGGTGGGAAAGACGATCGAAAGGGCCCTCGAGGCAAAGAAGGGCTCTTAGGCCGAGACCTCGTCGTGATGGGCCAGCACGCGGGCCCGGCGCACCCGGCGCCGCTCCCGCTCGCTCATGCCGCCCCAGATGCCGAACTTCTCGCCGTGGGCGATGGCGTACTCGAGGCACTCCTGTTGCACGACGCAGCCACGGCAGACGGCCTTGGCCTCACGGGTCGAGGCTCCCCTCTCGGGGAAGAAGAGCTCGGGGTCGACTCCCATGCAGTTCGCCCGGGACTGCCATGACTTGTCGAGACCTTCTGTGAACAACGAGGTGAGTGCCACCAGATCCTCCCCTTCGGTGGACTGTCAAACGTGTAACTACACGCTTGTAGTCATCATCTACCCAATCGCGGGCGATCGCAAGGGGGGATCTGGTGGGCTTGCTCAGGCGAGGCGGCGCGCCCGGCCGGCCGGGCGCCCGCCCGGTGGCGCCCCGAGCGACCTCCGGTTCTCGATGAAGTCGACCAGCAGGTAGTCGCCCAGGTTCTCCGGCGTCGTGAAGAAGGCTCTCCCCTTGTTGAGCTGGGTGATCTTCTCGATGAACTCCCGCAGGTGCCCGGTGGCGTCGAGGGCGAAGGTGTTGAGGCGGATGCTCTCTCGCGTGAGGCGCAGCACCTCCGCCAAGGTGGCGTCGACCGTGGCCCTGACCGGCGGGTAGTTGAAGAAGACCTCGCCGTCCTCCATCAGGTGGGCCGTCGGCTCGCCGTCGGTGATCATGATGATCTGCTTGGAGCCCGGCTCGCGGGCGAGGAGCCGCCTCGCGATCATGAAGGCGTGCTGCATGTTCGTCCCGTAGACGAAGTCCCACGAGACCTCGGGCAGCTCGGCCGCTCTTATCTCCCGGGCCGTCTCGGAGAAGCCGACGATGCCGAGGTAGTCGCGGGGGAACTGGCTCGAGATGAGCGAGTGCAGCGCCATCGCCACCTTCTTGGCGGCGAGGAAGTTGTCCCGCATCGGCATCGAGAGGGAGAGGTCGAGCATCAGCACGCTGGCACAGCGCGTCAGGTGCTCGGTCTGCTCGACCTCGAAGTCGTCCGGGCGCAGGCGGACCGGGAAGCTCACGGCCGCCCGGGCGGCGGCACCGCCGGAGCGCTCGACCCGCTCGGCCTCCCGTCCGATGGCGTTGCGCACGGTCCGCTCGATGTGGAGGTTGAACGGGTCGCCCAGCTCGTAGGGCTTGGTCCACTCGGCCCGCTCATGCCCAGAGCCGGTCGCCACCAGCTCGTGGCCGCCCAGGCGGTCCTTCGCGAGGCGGGAGAAGAGCTCTTTGAGCGCCCGCTGGCCGATCTTCCTCAGCCCTGCCGGGGTGAGCTCGAGCCGGCCCTCTCTCGTCTCGACCAGCCCGGACTCCTCGAGCCGCCGGGCCAGGCGGGCCAGCTGGTCGAGCGAGTCGGCCGCCTGCTCGCCGAGCAGCTGGCGGGCCCGGTCGAGGTCGACCTCGGCGAGGGCGCCCGGCTGCGGCGCGCCCGAGAGGAGCTGCTCCAGCTGGTCGAGCTCGGCCAGCTCCTGGAAGACGTCGGAGGCCTCCGAGAGCCCGATCGCCTGGCCGCCCGAGAACTCGACCCGCCTCTCCCAGGCTGCGTCGGGGAAGAGCGATCGGAGGTTCGCCCCGAGCCGATTCACCTGCCAGGAGAGGTCCAGGTCGCCCAGCAGCTCGTCCATCAGCTGGCTGAGCTGGCTCCGCTGGCCGGGGCTCATCGAGGCGAGCATGGCCGAGGTGGCCGCCATCCGCTCCGCCAGCTGCTCCAACAGCTCGTCGAGGCTCTTCGGGTTGCCGGGGAAGAGCTCGCCGAACTCCGACATGAACTGCTCGAAGCTCGGGTCGAGCTCCTGGCCGGCCTGTCGCTGCTCGATCATCTTGTTGAGGGCGTCGAGCGCCTGGCGGAGCCGCTCTTTTTGCTCCTCTCCCATCCCGGCCAGGGAAGTGGCCGTCTGGTCGAGGTAGCTCTGGACGACCTCCTGGCGGAGCCGCGCGAGCAGCTCCTCGAAGCGCTCCCTCGCCTCCGGCGAGGTGAACTCGTAGCCCGAGAGAGCCCTCAGCCTGCCGGCCAGGTCATCTGGGAGCAGGCCGAGCTCCATCTCCTTGTCGGAGACGACCTCTCGGGTGACCTCCTGCCGCCGCTCGTCGCCCGAGGCCTCGGCCTCTCCGAGCAGCTGGCTCAAGGCCTCCTTCTCGCTGGCGACGATCTCGTCGAGCTGGCGGGCGATCTCGGAGAACCCGCCCCCCAGGTCGTAGCGCTCCTGGGCCTCCCGCCGGCGCTGGCGGAGCCGCTCGAGCAGCTCCCGCAGACCGGCGACCTCCCGACCCTTGCGGTCCTTGAAGCCGCTTTGCATCATCTGGCGCAGAGCGGCGTTGACGTCACCGTGGTAGATGAGCTCGTCGTTGATCTCGTCGAAGATGGCATCGGCGTCGAGGTCGAAGCCGGCCTGGCTCCCGTCCCAGCGCGAGTAGTGGAAGCCCCTCACGACCTGGTCCGGTAGGTGGCCCGCGGCCCGGCGGCCTCCTTGTTGAGCCGCTTGGAGAGGTGGAGGCCCTCGAGGACGAGCTCGACGGCGCTCGCCACCATGCCCGGGCTCTCGGAGCCGGCCAGCGCCCTCACGGGCTGGCGAAGAGCCGGGACGGCCTCCAGCACGGCGAGGTAGTCGGCCGAGGAGAGGTCCGGGCCGGCGTGCACGACCCGGCCGTCCTCGAAGGCGCCCACCACCTGGCCGAGCTGGTCGGTCGGGCAGTCCTCCCGGAAGGTCTGCAGGACGGCCGCCCGCACGAGGCGGTCGACGATCTCCTCGTCCTCCCCCTCCTCGAGCGACTCGATCTCGAGCTTGCCGAGGGTGGAGGAGAGGAGCGACTCGAGGTCGCTCACCCGGGGGACCGCCTCCGCCTCCTTGTGGCGGACGGCCCGGCGCACGGCGGCGGCCGTCAGGGTCTCGTAGTTGGCGACGGAGAGGCGCACCGAGACCCCAGAGTGCTGGCTCACCCGGGGGGAGCGCCGGGCGAGCTGGCTCAGGCGGGCGACCACCTCGGCCATGAAGGCCGGCATCTCGACTCGCACCCCGACGTCGTCGAGCGGCTCTGCCTCCTGGGAGATGATGGCGAGCTCGGTCTCGACGTCGAGCGGGTAGTGGGTGCGCACCCTCGTCCCGAAGCGGTCCTTGAGCGGGGTGATGATGCGGCCCCGGTTGGTGTAGTCCTCCGGGTTGGCCGAGGCGACCAGCACGACGTCGAGCGGTAGGCGCACCTTGTGGCCCCGGATCTGGACGTCGCGCTCCTCGAGCACGTCGAGCAGGCCGACCTGGATCCGCTCGGCCAGGTCCGGCAGCTCGTTGATGGCGAAGATGCCCCGGTTGGTGCGGGGCACGAGGCCGTAGTGGATCGTGAGCTCGTCGGAGAGGTAGCGACCCTCGGCCACCTTGATCGGGTCGACCTCTCCGATCACATCGGCGATCGAGGTGTCGGGCGTAGCGAGCTTCTCGCCGTAGCGCTGGCTGCGGTGCACCCAGGTGAGAGGGGTCTCCTCCCCCTTCTCGGCGAGAAGGTCGCGGGCGTGCCGGCTGACGGGCGCATAGGGGTCGTCGTTTATCTCCGAGCCGGCGACGGCCGGCACCCACTCGTCGAGCAACCCGACGAGGGAGCGGATGATGCGGCTCTTCGCCTGGCCCCGCTCGCCGAGGAAGATGATGTCGTGGCCGGCGATGATCGCCTGCTCGATGGCCGGCAGCACGGTCTCGTCGTAGCCGAGCACCCCCTCCACGACCGGGCGGCCCTCGGCGAGGCGGGCGAGGAGGTTCTTTCGCAGCTCCTTTTTGACAGGAAGCGATCGCCAGCCGGAGGCTCTCAGCTCGCCGAGGGTGCGCGCCGCAGGGGCCGGCGAGGTCGGCCTTGGGCCGGGAGGAGTGTTCGGCTCGAGATGGTCCGCGGTGTTGCTCACGGTTCGAGCCTACGATCCGCAACCGGCGGCTGGTTCGCCCGCCGGCGGGCCGAGGTGGAATGATCGAGGCGTTTTCCGAGACGGAGGTGTGCGTTGAGCGTCGTTGAAGGGACTGCGAGGCCCGCGCCGATCCCGGTCGAGATCGGGCGGGCGCGAGGCGGGCCACCCCGATCGAAGGTCCTCCGACGAGACCTCTGGTGGCTGCAGCCGCTCGCCATCGCCCTCGGCCTGGCGGCCTTCGTCGGCTACGGCGTCTGGACGGCCTTCCGGGGCGACTACTACTTCGCCGGCGCCCATGCCCACTACCTCTCGCCCTTCTACTCCCCCTGTTTCGTGCGAAGCTGCCCGACCGACGTCGTCTGGGGCCCGGCCGGCTCGATCGGCTCGGTCTCGCCGGCCCTTTTGGTCCTCATCTTCCCGATGGGCTTCCGGGTCACCTGCTACTACTACCGGAAGACCTACTACCGCTCCTTCTGGGCCTCTCCCCCGGCCTGCGCGGTGGCCGACGCCGGCTCGACCAAGCCGGGCGGTGCCCGCTCCCGCTACAGCGGTGAGACCCGCTTCCCGCTCATCCTGCAGAACATCCACCGCTACTTCTGGTACGTGGCGGTGCTCTTCGCCGGCATCTTGACCTGGGACGCCATCGACGCCTTCCGCTTCGGGCCGAACGGCTGGGGCCTCGGCCTCGGCACGATCTTTTTCGTCGTGAACGCCGGGCTTATCTGGGCCTACACCCTCGGCTGCCATGCCTGCCGGCACCTTTGCGGCGGCGGGCTGAAGAGGTTCTCGCAGGCTCCGGTCCGCTTCGCCATCTGGCGCAAGGTCGTGAGCCCGCTCAACGCCCACCACCAGCTCTTTGCCTGGCTCTCGCTCTTTTGGATCGCCTGGACCGACTTCTACGTCTACCTGGTCTCCTCCGGCGCCATCCACGACCCGAGGCTGTTCTGATGGCGAGCGTCGACTACGAGCGCCATGACTACGACGTGCTCGTCATCGGGGCCGGCGGGGCGGGGATGCGGGCCGCCATCGAGTCGCTCGAGCAGGGCTGCCGGACCGCCCTTGTCTGCAAGTCGCTCTTCGGGAAGGCCCACACCGTGATGGCCGAGGGCGGGATGGCGGCCGCCCTCGGCAACGTCTGGCCGGAGGACAACTGGCAGGTCCACTTCCGCGACACCATGCGGGGCGGCAAGATGCTCAACAACTGGCGCATGGCCCAGCTCCATGCCCAGGAGGCCCCCGACCGGGTCCTCGAGCTCGAGGCCTGGGGGGCCCTGTTCGACCGCACCCCTGACGGCCGCATCCTGCAGCGGGACTTCGGCGGGCACCGCTACGCCCGCCTCGCCCATGTCGGCGACCGGACCGGCCTCGAGCTGATCCGCACCACCCAGCAGCGGGCCGTCGGCCTCGGCATCGACGTCTACATGGAGCTGAAGATCGTCCGGCTGCTCAAGAACGACTCGGGCGAGGTGATCGGGGCGGTCGGCTTCTACCGGGATAAGGGCAACTTCGTCGTCTTCTCGGCCAAGTCGATCGTGCTCGCCACCGGCGGGGTCGGCAAGAGCTGGAAGTTCACCTCGAACTCCTGGGAGTCGACCGGCGACGGGCACGCCCTGGCACTTTGGGCCGGGGCCGACGCCATCGAGATGGAGTGCGTCCAGTTCCACCCGACCGGCATGATCTGGCCCACCTCGGCCCGGGGCCTCCTCGTGACAGAGGGGGTCAGGGGAGACGGCGGCGTCCTCAAGAACTCAGAGGGCGAGCGGTTCATGTTCAACTACATCTCGCCCTATTTCAAAGACGAGACGGCCGAGACGATCGAAGAGGGCGACAAGTGGTACGAGGACAAGGTCAACTACCGCCGTCCGCCTGAGCTCCTCCCCCGCGACGAGGTGGCGAGAGCCATCAACTCAGAGGTGAAGGCCGGCCGGGGCAGCCCGCACGGCGGCGTCTTTTTGGACATCGCCTCGCGGCGCTCGCCCGAGTACATAAAAAGGCGCCTCCCCTCGATGTACCACCAGTTCAAGCAGCTGGCCGACGTCGACATCACGGCCGTCCCGATGGAGATCGGCCCGACCTGCCACTACATCATGGGCGGGATCAGGGTCGACGCCGACACCGAGGAGACCGCCGTGGCCGGCCTCTTCGCGGCCGGCGAGGTGGCCGGCGGCATGCACGGGGCCAACCGCCTCGGGGGCAACTCCCTCTCGGACCTCCTCGTCTTCGGACGACGAGCCGGCCTGGCGGCCGCCGAGCGGGCCAAGGCCAGCTCGGTCGAGACCACCCTCAGCGAGGCCCAGATAAAAGAGGTCATCGACCATGCCACCTCGTTCTTCGCCAACGAAGGGGGCGAGAACCCCTACGACCTCCACCACGAGCTGCAAGAGACCATGCAGAACCTCGTCGGCATCATCCGGACCGAGTCCGAGCTCATCGAGGCGAAGGAGAAGCTCGCAGAGCTCGGCGAGCGGGCGAAGAAGGTCACCGCCACCGGCGGCCGCGAGTTCAACCCCGGCTGGCACCTCGCCCTCGACCTCGAGTCGATGCTGGCGGTCGCCAACTGCACGACCCTCTCGGCCATCGAGCGGAAAGAGAGCCGGGGCGGCCACACCCGGGACGACTACCCCAAGGCCGACCCGGAGCTCGAGAAGGTCAACATGGTGAGCCGCTACCGGGAGGGCAACTACAGCGTCACCCCCGAGCCGAAGCCCGAGATGCCACCCGAGCTGATGGCCCTCATAGAGCTGAGCGAGGGCGAGGGTAAAAGCGCCCCCGCCAAGGAGGAGAGCAAGTGAGCGCGGTCAGCACCGGTGAGCTTTTGATGAAGCTGTGGCGAGGCGACGCCAGCGGCGGCGACTTCGTCGAGTACCGCCTCCCGGCCCAAGAGGGCGAGGTCGTGCTGGACGTCGTCCACCGCATCCAGGCGACCGAGGCGCCGGACCTGGCCGTCAGATGGAACTGCAAGGCGGGAAAGTGCGGCTCCTGCTCGGCCGAGATCAACGGCCAGCCCCGGCTCATGTGCATGACGAGGATGTCGACCCTTCCGATCGACGAGCCGATCACCATCTCGCCCATGCGGACCTTCCCGGTCATACGAGACCTCGTCACAGACGTCTCGTACAACTACGAGGTCGCGAAGCTGATCCCCTCTTTCACCCCGGGACCTCGCCCGGCCGAGGGCTACCGGATGTTCCAGGTCGACGTGGAGCGGGGCCAGGAGTTCCGGAAGTGCATCGAGTGCTTCTTGTGCCAGAACGTCTGTCACGTGATCAGGGACCACGAGGAGAACAAGGCGCACTACGCCGGGCCCCGCTTCCTCGCCCGGCTCGCCGAGCTCGAGATGCACCCGCTCGACACCCTCGACCGAAGGGCCTACATCGCAGAGAGGATGGGGCTCGGCTACTGCAACATCACGAAGTGCTGCACCGAGGTCTGCCCCGAGGGCATCCACATCACCGACAACGCCATCATCCCCTTGAAAGAGCGGGTCGTCGACCAGCGCTACGACCCGGTCGCCTGGCTCGGCCGGAAGATCCGGGGCAGGCCGCGCCCGATGACGCCGGCCGACGTCGAGCCCTACACCGGGGCGGCCGCCAAAGCGGCCCGGGCCGGCCAGGCCGAGGCCTCCTGAGCTTGCAGCCGGCCTTCGCCTCGAGCGAGTGGCTCGAGGCCCTGGCGGCCCGCCTGGCCCGGTCGGGCGCCGTCCCGGAGGGAGAGGCCGTCTGGCTCCGCCAGGTCGTCACCGACCTGCCGGAGGGCGGGGCCACCAGCTGGGTCGTCGTGCTCGAGCCGGGCGCGGCGCCCCGGGTGGAGCGGGGCGGGAGCGAGGAGGCCGACATCACCCTCGTCGCCAGCTACGGCTCGCTTGCAGAGCTCGCCTCCCGCAAGAAGACGGCAGCCGAGCTGCTGGCCGATGGAGAGATGAAGATCGAGGGCGACGTCGCCAAGCTTCTCGGGGCTGCCGGGCTCCTCGAGGCGCTCTCGGCCGCGCTGGCGGGCCTGGGGGCCTGAGCCGTCACTCAACTGTCATGCAGCAGCCATCGACTTCTAAGGACCGGGCGATATCCTTCGCGTACTGGAGCTACGGAAGGAGCAGCCAATGAGCCTGACCGGAGTGATCGACGATCACGTTCTCCACCATTACCGGGAGCTGCTCGACCAGGAGGATTCCGCCTTCGACGAGCTCGAGCATGCCTACGAGGAAGGCGATCGCAACCACTTCGAGTCGGACTTCAGCTGCTGGACGGCTGCCGTGCGAAAGCGGCTCGCCTACCTGAGACGCCTGGGCGTGGAGATCGAGACCCCCTGACCGTGCTGGTCTCCGCTGTGTCGCTCGGACTCCGCGAGGCACCTCTCTAAAGACGAGTGCCCGTATCTCCGGGCGCCTTCGTCTCTCATCTTGTCGACGCCGAGGAGGCTGCCCGGATCGGAAAGGGAGCCTCGATCTGGCAGCGGACGAAGCTCCGCCGCGGCGCCGTGATCGGAGAGAACACAAGGCTCGGCGGCTCTTTGTACATCGGGTTGGACGTGCAAATCAGCAAGAGCTGCAAGCTCGAGAACGCCGAACATCTTTGAAGCTGGCCTGGCCGGTGACTGCGTCTTCATCGGCCCCGGAGCTCTGCTCCTCAGTGACCGCTCTCCGCGGGCCGACCGCGGGCGGGGCGCCAGAGGCCGAGGACGACTGGAGGGCCTCGGGCGTCGTCGATGACAGAGCCTCGATCGGAGGTGACGTCGCGGCCCTCCCAGGCGCACGGATCGGCCCATGGGCCTGAGCGGGGCCGGAGCACTCGTCACCGGGACATGCCGCCGTTCGCCCTCGTGATCGATAGCCCCGGTCGGCGGATCGGAACCTCGGCCGCTGTGCCCCGCCGGGACGAGGTGGCGGCTCGTCCGCTTGCTGCGGCCTCAGCCTTGCCATCGACGATCAGGAGGGCTTCCCACTTCCCCTCGGCCGAGCGACCCCGCCAGAGAAAGGAGTCGGCCACAGAAGATCGGCGAGCTCCGAGACGAGTCCGAGGAGCTCGTTCGCCGTGGCGAGGTAAGCCGAGAGGGGACGACCGATCGGGTCACTCACGTCGTCGCTCGTAGAGGCTCCGAGGAGCTCTGATCGCTCGCGGCCCATGCCGACACGCGCCGTCCACTCCTCAGGGCTGTCGCTACTTGCTCTCGGTCCGACCTGGCCACCGCGCCGCACGAGCTCTTTCAAGGTGAACGATCGGTCCCAGCTCGTCGGCGACATGACCACTGTGTGACGCACGTGCTCTCGAGCCATTCCAATCACGACGTCGGCTGCCTCGAGGTCTTCAGCTGTCAGCTCGAGGCTCTCTCGCGAGAGGGAGCTCGTCTCCTCCCCGAGGCGTCTCAGGCTCGTCGTCACCTCCGATGGCACGACCCGTCCCCCCGGCAGGATCCCTCTCGAGAACACACGACCGGAGACGCCTCGCGCCGCCAGCTGGCCCGTCATGAACGCCTCAGCCATCCGCGAACGGCAGGTGTTGCCTGTACAGACAAAGAGAATCCTCACTCGCCATCTCGGCTCGCCGGCCTCAGCGCTCCACACAGGAACCTACTGCTGGCCGGTCGACAAGCCGCCTCCCGGGTGAGATCGTAGAGGAGGTCCTCTTGAAGCCGAGACGTGGGAGCGATCGGCTCGGCACTGCATGACAGGGCACCGAACCATCCGCCCGCTGCCGACTGGGCGTTCGATGACATGCCGCCCCCTCCCGCCAGCAACATGGGGCAACCCGCCTCGGGGTTCGGCTACCAGCATTCAACCACTGGGCCCGGGCCAGTCGTAGGTCCAGCGAAGGGGACCGGCACCCGTCATGCCAGCGGCTCGCGGTGAGCCGTCTCACCCGATGTGGCCCTACTCGAGCCGCCTCACTTGAGGTCGAGGCGTTTGGCGAACCAGCTGATCGTACGCAGCAATCCGTCGGTCAAAGTCACCTCGGGTGCCCAGCCGAGCAACTCTCCCGCTCGTGTGATGTCAGGCTGGCGCCTCGCTGGATCGTCCTGCAGTGCCTCGAGTTGGACTACCTCGGACGACGAACCCGTCGCCTCGAGCACCTGGCTCGCCAACTCGAGCACCGTCAGCTCCGTCGGGTTGCCGAGGTTCACCGGCCCGGTGACGCCCCGAGCATCGAGTGCCGCCACAAGCCCGGAGATGAGGTCGCTTTGGTAGCACAGACTGCGCGTCTGGCGACCGTCGCCGTAGATGGTGAGCGGACGACCCGTGAGAGCTTGCACGATGAAGTTCGAGACAACCCGCCCGTCACCCGCCCGAAGGCGCGGGCCATAGGTATTGAAGATGCGGACGATCACGACGTCAACGCCCCGCTCGCGCGCCCACGCCATCGAAAGGGCCTCGGCGAAGCGCTTGGACTCGTCGTAGACACTCCGCGGCCCGATCGGGTTCACGTTGCCCCAGTAGGTCTCGGGCTGCGGGTGGACGATCGGGTCACCGTACACCTCGCTCGTCGAGGCGAGCAGGTAACGGGCCCCTTGCTCGGCGGCCAGCCGGAGACAGGCCTCGGTTCCCCGGCTGCCGGCGTCGAGGGTCTGGAGCGGGAGCCGGAAGTAATCGGCTGGTGACGCCGGGCTCGCCAGGTGCGCTACGACGTCGACCGGCCCGTCGATCGTGAGTCGTTCGGTGATGTCGGCACGGACGAGCGAGAAGCCCTCCTTCCCCAACAGGTGCGACACGTTGGTACCGTCACTCGTCGAGAGGTTGTCGACGCAGACGACTTCGTACCCGCGAGCAAGGAGCGCCTCGCAGAGATGCGAGCCGAGAAAGCCCGCCCCGCCCGTGACAACGGCCCGCCCCGTCGATCCCCCGGTCACAGGATGCCGATTCCTTCATATTCGAAGCCAGCCCGGCGAAGAGCCGCCGCGTCGAGGAGGTTGCGGGAGTCGACGATGGCGCGGCGGGCCATGGCATTACCGACCTTGTCGAAGTCCAACGAGCGGAACTCCTCCCATTCGGTGGCAAGCACGATCACGGAGGCGCCCTCGCAGGCTGCATAGGCGTCGCCGGCAACCCCGATACCGTCGAGCGGACTACAAAGCGTTGGGTCGTACGCGGTCACCGTGGCGCCAGCCTCGCGAAGACGCCAGGCAACCTCGAGCGCGGGCGAGGAACGTAGATCGTCCGTGCGCGCCTTGAACGTCACACCCCACAGGGCGACGCGTACACCCGATAGGCTCCCGCCAGCCAGCCGGGCGGCCTTTCGGACGACGCGGTCGTACTGCTCCTGATTGACGGCTATAACACCCTTCAGGAGGCTGAAGTCGTAGCCGGCCTCCTCGGCAATCTGCACGAGGGCGGCCGAATCCTTCGGAAAACAGGAGCCGCCCCACCCAGGTCCTGGGCGGAGGTAGCTCGAGCCGATACGCGGGTCAAGCCCCATCCCGACACAGACCTGGTGAACATCCGCGCCGACGGCTTCACACAACGCTGCCACCGAGTTCACGAAGCTCACCTTTGTCGCCAGGAAGGCATTAGAGGCGTACTTGATGGTCTCGGCGGTGGGCGGGTTGGTGAAAATCACCGGTGCGTCGATCCCGGCAAACAACCTTGAGACCCGTACGGCAGTCTCCTCGTCGAGCGCCCCGATCACAATCCGGTGGGGATGCAGGAAGTCGTGCACGGCTGACCCTTCCCGCAGGAATTCCGGGTTGGAGGCGATGCGCACGTCGCTTCGTCCAAGCAGTCCTCCGACAACGTCGGCCGTGCCGACCGGAACCGTTGATTTGTTAACCACGATCGATTCGTCTCTCAAATGCGGCCCGATCTCGGCCGCCACCGCCTCTACGAAGCTCATGTCGGGCGCGCCGTCGGGGCCCTCAGGCGTCGGCAGGCAGAGAAAGATGAACTCTGCGTCCTCGACTGCCCAAGTATTGTCAGCACCAAATGCGAGACGGCCGGCGGCGCACCCTCTTCGGATGAGGTCCTCGAGATCGTCCTCCAGGATCGAGATCCTGCCCGAGCGGAGGAGTTTTATGCGCGCTGTGTCGCAATCGCTGCAGCGCACCTCGTGACCGAGGTGGGCTAAGCCGGCTGCCGTGGTCAGGCCGACGTACCCGGCACCGATGACGGCAACATGCTGGTACCCGGGCGAGGTCACGCGCCGCTCTGGGCGCAGCGCTCGGGGTTGACGGAGATAATGAGCCTGGCGGCCTCGCGCCACGCCACCCCGTCGCCCGATCCGTTGTCAACGACGAAGAATCGGAATGGATCCAGCACAGGCGAGATACTGCCACAGCCGAGGGTCGTAATCTGACAGACGGGGTGCACCACGCACTTGTCGCGCTTGATCGACCATTTGTTCATCGCTGTCGGAATGGAGTTGGCCTTGGAGAACCATCACCTTGTGGTCCGACACCCCCAAGCCGTCCGGAAAGGCAAGGCAGCCAACCCGTGCGTTCCGGTCGAGCATGTCTTGCCGCACGAACGGCGCCGGGGCTCAGATCCCTGAATCAACCCACATTCATGCCGGGAGGCCCATAATTGGCACTGGCGGCCCACCCACGGTAGCCTCTGTCCTCGGACCACGCAGCAACTCGTGGGAGGGGGGAATAGTGCCATTACCGAAGGATGCGCGCATCTTCGTCGCCGGGCATGCCGGTCTGGTCGGATCTGCGGTGCTCCGGAAACTCAAGGCTGAGGGCTACACAACTCTCCTCGTCGCTCGGCGCGACCAGCTTGATTTGCGCGACCAGGCGGCGGTCAACTACTGGTTCCGGGCCAACCGACCCGAGTACGTGTATCTCGTGGCAGGCACGGTCGGTGGCATCATGGCCAACTCCACCCGGCCCGCGGAGTTCCTCTACGACAACATGATGATCCACGGCACCGTGGTCCATGCGTCCTACCTCTACGACGTGACGAAGCTGTTGTACCTCGGCAGCTCGTGCATCTACCCCCGTCAAGCCACCCAGCCGATCACGGAGGACCAGCTGCTCACGGGTCCGCTGGAGACGACCAACGAGGCCTACGCCCTGGCGAAGATCGCCGGCATAAAGTTGTGCTCGTCCTACCGCGCGCAGTACGGCAGCAATTTCATCTCGGCGATGCCGACCAACTTGTACGGTCCGAATGACAACTTCGACCTCAACAGCAGCCACGTTCTCCCCGCTCTGATCCGCAAGTTCCACGACGCGAAGACGAGCTCGAGGACGCAGGTCGAGATCTGGGGAACGGGCAGCGCCATGCGGGAGTTTCTACACGTCGACGACCTCGCCGATGCTTGCCTGTTCCTCATGGAGCACTACGAAGAGCCGGACCACATCAACATAGGCACTGGCGACGATCGCAGCATCCGGGCGCTGGCAGAGCTCGTCCGCGACATCGTGTACCCCGCGGCCGAGCTGGCGTTTGACACGAGTAAGCCCGATGGCACGCCGCGCAAGGTGCTCGACGTCTCCAAGCTCCGCTCGCTCGGCTGGTCGCCCACGATCGGCCTGGAGGACGGCATCCGCTCCACCTACCAGTGGTTCCTCAGCGCGTTGCAAACTGACGAGGTGAGAGGGCGAGAAGCGGTCCCCGCCGCGACGTGACCACGTCATCGAGCTCGATCCGCTATGCGAATGGTCGGGTCAAGCGGGCCTTCGACTTGACAGCCGGCGTGGCGCTGAGCATCGTGACCGCGCCAATAATCTTGCTGCTCGCCGTCGGGTCGGCTGTGAGCTTCCGAGCCTGGCCCCTGTTCGTGCAAGAGCGCCTCGGTCGAGGCGGGCGTACGTTCTGCTTCCTAAAGCTGCGCTCGCTGCCGACAGACACCCCGACCGACGTTGACAAGGTCGCGATCACCACCATCACAAACACCCGGTGGGGCGAGTTCCTCCGCTCGTCCCACCTCGACGAGTTGCCCCAGTGCTGGCTGGTCGTCACGGGCCGCATGAGCCTGGTCGGTCCCCGGCCTGAGATGCCGGCCCTGGCGGCTACGTACGACGCCGCCTTCGTGGAGGAACGCCTGGCGGTGCGCCCCGGCATCACCGGCCCGTGGCAGGTGAGCACGGCGGCTTCGGGGCTGATCGGCGAAGCACCCGAGCTCGACCGCCTCTACCTGGCCCATGCCGGGCCGCGGCTCGACGGCTGGGTATTGTTGCGGACCGTCGGCGGACTTGTCGGCTTGCAGCGGTTACCTCTTGATCGCTTCCCCGCGTGGGCTTGCAACGGTCCAGCCCCTACTGGTGCGCCGATACCAGATGTCGCCGTCGCCGGACAAGTGGAAGACGTTATACGGCCGCCGGAATACTCGTCGTGAGCGACACTCGGGGCCTCTCCGCGGGCACGAAGGGCTGTACACCCTCGTTCACCTGCTGCTCAGTGCGCATCGACGCCCACACACTCGAGTCGGCCGTTGACGCGCTGCTTACGCGGCCCGATCCGCGCGAGGGCCGGTCCGTCCACCTGTGCAACGCCTACACCTTGTCATTGGCCCGGCGCGACCTCGAGTTGCGCCGTCGCCTCAACCAAGGCAGCCTCAACTTGCCCGACGGCATGCCGCTGATCTGGGTGGGCCGGCGTCTCGGCCTCGACTACCTGGAGGGTCGTGTCTACGGGCCCGATCTGATGATCGCTGCTATGGACCGCGGTCGAGAGATCGGTCTGCGTCACTACCTGCATGGCTCCACTGACGCGGTACTGATGGAGCTCGAGGCCGAGCTGCTGCGGCGCCTGCCCGGGGTTCACATCGTGGGGCGGGACGCGCCACCCTTCCGCGAACCCACTGCCGACGAGCAGTCCGCGCTCGAGCAGCGCTTGGTCAACCTTGGACCCGACATCGTGTGGGTGGGTCTCGGGACACCGAAACAGGACGCGTTCGTCCACCACTTCCGCCACCGGGTCCCGTCGACTTTCGTGGGTGTGGGCGCGGCGTTTGACTTCATCTCCGGGGCCAAGCGTCAGGCGCCGGTGTGGATGCAGAAGCGGGGCCTCGAGTGGGCGTACCGCCTGGCCCGCGAGCCACGGAGGCTGGGGAGGCGTTACCTCATCGGCAACGCCCGCTTCGTGACCGGCATAGTATGCGAGCGCCCGAAGGTCGAGGTGCCGTAGTGGCGACGGATGGTCACCGGTGGATGTAAGAAAGCGGGTGAAGCGGAGTTCGCTCGCTCCTCTTGCGGCCTTTGCAAGCCGGGCGCGGACAGTAACGAGCTATGAGTGGCGCCAGGCCAGGCGATCCTGGGCGTGGCTCATCGGTTCCCACGAGTACACCAACTTCACCTACGAGCTGACCACCGAGAACGTCGTCGAGATGGCTTGGTTCGTGTCGGCAGTGACCGGACTTGGGTTCGACGACTCCTTCGGGTACATCGAGGAGCTTCACAACGACCAGGCCTTGCTCGATCACCTCCGCCGTGCTGTCGCCGATTCGCCACTGCGCCGCGTCATGGATCCTGAGCCGCGTTACGGACGTCGAGCCGCTTGGTACGCAATCGTTCGGGCTATGCGCCCGCAGCACGTCGTGGAAACCGGGGTCGACAAGGGACTCGGCTCCTGTGTGTTTGCCGCCGCGCTGCTCCGTAACGCGGACGAGGGTCACCGTGGCCGCTTGACCGCGCACGACATCAACCGGGATGCCGGCGCGCTGATCGGCGGGGAGTACGCATCGGTCATCGACCTTCGCTTTGGCGACTCGATCACGATGCTGGCTGGGTCCGCCACACCGGTCGACTTGTTCCTCCATGACAGCGACCATCGATACGAGCATGAATCCGCCGAGTACCGAGCCGTCGCGGGGTCTCTCACTGAGAGTGCACTCGTCATGACCGACCATGGCGGCCCAGCCCTGAGCGACTTCGCCAGGGCCAGCGGTCGGCGCTTCTTGGCGTTCCGAGAGGATCCGGCTGATCACTGGGCGCCCGGAGGCGTACTCGGTGTGGCCATGCATGTGGCGACGTAATGCTTGACGAACGGGCCCACCGCCCGTCAAGCATCGGGGTGCCGGCATGAGAGTCCTCGTGGTGCACAATCGCTACCGCGCCGCGCTCCCCTCGGGCGAGAACATGGTCGTCGACCGGGACGTCGCCATGCTTCGCGACGCTGGCGTCGAGGTCGACACCTACATCCGCGACAGCGACGAGATCGAGCACTTTGGACCCGTCAAGCGGGCGGGACTGGCGGTACGACCGATCTACTCCCTCGAAGATGCCAAGGCGTTCAAAGCGCGGATCCAGTCGTTCGGCCCCGACGTGGTGCACCTGCACAATCCCTACCCGTTGATCTCGCCGGCGATCATCCGAGTGGCGAAGGCAGAGGGTGTGCCGGTGATACAGACCGTGCACAATTACCGCTTCGCCTGTGCAAACGGCCTGTACTTCCGGGACGGCCGCGTGTGCCAGGACTGCCTCGGCAAGCGGGCGCCCTGGCCGGCTGTGTGGCACGGCTGCTACCGGGGCTCAATGACACAAAGCGGCATCATGGCGAGCTCGCTGGCCGTACATCGACGCACCTGGCAGATGGTCGATCGCTTCCTGGCGGTGAGCGAGTTCCTGGCGGAGCAGCTCGTGGCAGCGGGGGTGCCGCCGGGGAAGATCACGGTGAAGCCCAATGCCGCGCCCGACCCAGGGGAGCCGGAACCGATCGGCGAGGGGTTCCTCTTCGCCGGGCGACTTGCCGTGGAGAAGGGTATCAACCTCCTACTTGAAGCCTGGCGCCTGTCGAACCTCGGTGGAGCGACGACTCTGACCATCGTCGGCGATGGCCCGGAGCACAACACTGTCCAGCAGGCAGCGCACATCGACCCAAGCATCAGCTATCTCGGATCGGTGACCAGCGACCGGATCGGTCAACTGCTCGAAGACTGCGCCGTTCGGGTCGCCCCGTCGCTCTGGTTCGAGGCCCAACCGCTGGCGGTCATCGAGTCGTACGCGAGGGGTCGGCCGGTCATTTCGACGAGCGTGGGCGCCAACGCCGGTGTCGTGAGTGACGAGGTCGGTTGGATCTGTCCGACGACGAGTGCCGTCGATCTGGCAGAGACGATCCGGCACGCGTTCGGAGACCACAGCGGCACACGCGTCCGCGGCATGGCTGCCCGATCGCTGTACGAGCGCTCGTATCGCCCTAGTGAGGCGACCCGATCCCTACTCGAGATCTACCACGGGCTCGAACGGGTGACGGCTTGCAGCACTGGCAACCCTTTTCTGAGTGGCGATCGCCTCTACGGTGAGGACCTCAGCGACGAGGAGACCGCCAGGTGGGTGGCCGATGAGCGCGAAGCTTACGCCGAGCTCGGACCGGGAGAGCTGCCCGCCGAGTCGTACCGGCGAGGCTACTTCGACCACTTCCACGGAGTGAGCCGCCTGCCTGACGGCCGGTTCAAGAGCGTGCTCGGCCTCGGGAGCGCACAGGGCGGCGAGTTCCTGGCGATCATCGACCGCATCGACGAGCTGACGATCGTCGAACCCTCACGGAAGCTGCGATCGGACCGCCTCGGTGGCTTGCAGCCCCGCTACGTCGACCCGAGCCCTGACGCGGCCCTCCCGTTCCCCGAGGCCTCGTTCGACCTCGTGTTCTGTCTTAGCGTGCTGCACCACATCCCCAAGGTCTCGGCCCAGGTTCGCGAACTGGCTCGAGTACTCTCTCCTGGGGGGTACATGCTGGTTCTTGAGCCGATCGTGTCCCTCGGCGATTGGACCGGTCCCCGCAAGGCGGGGCTGACCAAACGTGAGCGCGGCATCCCCCTCTCGCTCCTTCGCTCCATGCTCACCGATGAGGGTCTGGTGATCGAGTACGAGGCACTGTGCGACTTCCCGATCACACGACGTCTGCCCCGCGGCTACGACTCTGTCTGGTCGGTTCAGCTCGATCGTCTGCTGTCGCAAGCTACCGCCTGGAACTACCGCTACCACCCCACGTCTGCGATCCAGAAGCTCCGTCCGACCGGCTCGTTCTTCGTGGTGACCAAACCAAACTCGCCGGCCTCGGTCTCCGTACCATGAGGGTGCTCCTCGTGCTCGGCTACAGCCTCCCGACCCAGCAGGCCCTCTGGGAGGAGGTGTCGCGGCGAGACGTCGACCTGCACGTGGCTTACACGCTTGATATCCCCCAAAGCGGAGAGGTCGGCCCACCCGAGTTCGGGACAAGACATGAGCTAGCGGGTGTCCGGGTCCGCGGGGACCGCCTCACCTGGATGGGCTACCGGGGACTCAGCAGGCTCATCAAGGAACTCCGACCCGATCTCGTTCATGTCCTCAACGAGCCGTGGTCAGTGGTGGTCCTCCAAGCCCTCCATGCACGAGCTCGTCATGTGGTGACCCACGGCTGCGAGAACCTATGGGACCAGGGAGGACCTCTCGAATACAGGGCGCGACGTCATGTCACCCGGCGTAATCTCCGCCGCACGAGTGGATTCGTCTCCTGGAACAGCGAGGGAGTCACTTGGGCTCGGCGCAGAGGACTACCACCGCCCAGTCCGGCGATCGTCCTCTGCGCCGAGCTACCTCGACTCGATCACTTCAACCATCCCGAACGGCGACGTGCGGCAGGCCGAGAACGATGGGGATTCGACCAGGAGTTCGTCTTCGGATATGTCGGGCGACTCGTCTCTGAAAAGGGACTCGACTGGCTGCTGGACTCGTGGAGAGCTGCCAATCTGCCTGATCACGCCCGTCTGGTATTCGTCGGGGGAGGGCCGATGGAAGCCGCGATCCGCTTTGCCGCGGCCGCCGACGCACGGATCCGGCTCATCGGCCCGGTACCGTTGGGCCAAGTTCCCACAGTGATGGCCTCACTCGATGCGCTAATTCTGCCTTCGCTGACAACGCGAGATTGGCGTGAGCAGTACGGGCGGGTGATCACGGAAGCCATGGCATCAGGGGTACCTGTGATTGCCAGTGATTCCGGCGCCATTCCCGAAGTCGTCGGAGATGCCGGCATCATAGTCGGCGAGCGATCGACAGCAGAGCTCGCCGCGGAACTCCGGCGAGTGAGCCTCGATCAGGCATTGCACCGCTCGCTCGCGGCAGCCGGCGTGGCGCGGGCACAGACGACCTTTTCACCCGCACTCGGGGCTGACCGCCTGCTTGGTTTGTGGGCGGCGGTAGCGGAGGATATCGGTACCGTGACGCACACTGCCGGCAATGCTCGCTCGACATCGGCCGGCGAAGAGTTATGAGCGACCCGAATCCTTTCAACCTCCCAGCCGTCGCTGGCGCCACGAGAAGCGGCTTCAAGCGACTCTGCGCTACCCGGCTGTACTCGTGTCCAGTGGACGCCCTTCGATGCCGATGAAGCGGCCAGTTCCAGCACTCATTGCAACGCAAGGCGAGCGTAGCAGTCGGCAGATGACTGCCAGTTGATGGAACGGCGAGGCATGTGATTGATCTGGCGACTGATGGAATCGAGATCGCTCTGGTCGTAGATCCCGAGGTCGGTGCCTTTCGGCAGCCAGCGCCGGACGAGTCCGTTGAACGCCTCGTTCGAGGGGCGTTGCCACGGCTTGTGCGGCTCGCAGAAGTAGACGGCGATCCCGCTCAGCTGCTGGAGATCCTGCCAGCGGGCCATCTCCCGGCCCTGGTCCCAGGTAAGGCTGCGGCGGTGCTCTTCAGGCACCTTGTCGAACAGCTCGACGAGGCAGGCGAGCACCTCGGTGGCGTCGTGGCCGTCCGGCAGCGATCCGAGCAGGTTGAAGCGGCTCGCCCGATCGACGAGGGTGACGACTGCAGAGGCGCCTCTCTTCCCGATGATGAGATCGCCTTCGAAGTGGCCCACCTCTCTGCGCTCGTCGGCGACCGGCGGCCGCTGGTGGATGAGACAGAACGTCCCGAGCGGACTCGTCCGAGAAGCGCAGGCACCGCCACCCCGGCAGCGGGGGCGACGGCGACGCCGTCGACGGTGGAGATGGACGTGCAGCCCGGCGGAGAGGCCACGACGGCCGTTGGCATACACGCCCTTGTAGATCGTCTCGGCGCACAGCGTCGTGCCCTCAGTGGCCAGCTGGCGGGCGATCGTCACCGGCGAGTCCTTCGCCTTGAGGCCCGCTTCGACGCGACGGGCGAGGGCGGGATCCACCTCGAAACGGGTGGGACGGCGCCGTCTGCGCTGGCGATGGGCTCGCCGGTCTGCCTCCGCCGCCCGGTAGGCGGCGCGGCCGCCGTTGCGCTTCACCTCACGCGAGATCGTCGAGGTGGGACGCTCGAGCACTCGTGCGATCTCGGCAAAGGAGTCCCCGCGTTCGATCCCTGCACGGATCTCCTCGCGCTCGTCCGCGCGAAGTGGTTGCCCTGGCATGATGGTCTCTCCACTGGTCGTTGTTTCGGGGTGACCCGGCCATCATGGCCGGACCGTTGCAACGACTGGTGGAACTCGCCGACTCTAGCGGCGCCTGCCCCATAGCGCCAGCGAGCGGCTCGGGATGGAGTGGCCACAAACGCCGGCTGCCAGCGCAATTCGAGGCCGCGACTCTGGCTCGGAATGTGACGTTCGCAGGGCCGGAGATGCCCGATTGGTTCGGCCACTTGGTTTGGCTTGAAGAGGTCCGCCCCCTTTCAAGCAGAACTTCACCCATCCAAGGTGTCCCCAACCGCCGGTCTCGGGGCGCGTTGTCGATGTTCAGCTTTGGTCACTCATCGCGGTCAGGTGAGCCGATCTTTCAGTCTGTTGCTCCGCTCGGCTCCAGGGGTGAATGTGCTCTTCTGGGCCAGCGCGAGCGGTGAGGATCGTGCCACGCCATGATCGTGACAGGCGGACGGCTTGTAGCCTCGGTTGGGTGGATGAGGGAGAGACGACCGTTGATGGGATGGGTG
The DNA here is from genome assembly GCA_021803215.1 of Actinomycetes bacterium. GTDB lineage: Bacteria > Actinomycetota > Acidimicrobiia > Acidimicrobiales > Bog-793 > JAJZLV01. The sequence goes on from JAJZLV010000125.1 coordinate 39,815, forward strand.
AGCGCGCCAGTCGTCGGGAGGCGAGAGCGTTGATCGCGGCATATCACGAGGAGCAGTTGGGGTTGCTCCTGGAGCGGGTGAGGGAAGGGTTCGTCAGGCTGGATGCTGGCGAGATCAACGTTTTCGAGCTGGACGAGCTGATCCACCATTACAAGCGTTCGGCCGCCGAGTTGTGGAGGTTCTGCGGGTCCTCGGGCGGCGGGTGGGTGCGGGCGGCGCGGACGGTGGAGTTCTTGCATGACGAGGGAGATAAGCCGGACTGGTGGGGGGCGGGGGCTTCCCGGGGGCGGCGTGGCCGAGAAGACTGATAGCGGGGTCTACCGCTGGGAGTTCAAGCCGCGGTTTCGCCGGCATGGTTTCGGGTGGAGATCCCAGCCAGCGATCGGGCGGATCAAGGAGGCGGTGAGCGAGATCAAGAGGGTTGCCCGCCACGACCCGGTGCTGGCGGGCGAAGGTGCGGTGGTGCTCTTGGAGCGGTTATCTCCGGCGCTGGAGCATGTGGATAGCTCGTCGGGGGCCATCGGCACGGCAGTGAACAACGCGATTTCTGCTTTGGTGCCGCTTATCGCCGCCGCACCGGCGGACGCTAAGACCCGCGACCGCTGGCTGGAAAGGCTGTGGGCGGCTCATGAAGCCGACCGTATTCCCTACATCGAGACGTTGACCGACTATTGGGGGGAGCTGTGTGGCTCCAAGGAGGTGGCCTCGGCCTGGGCCGACGACCTGGTTGGGATCACCCGGATGGCTCGTGGCTCCGACCCGAACCTTCGAGGTCATTTCCATGGGACAGCCGCGTGCCTGAGCGCGCTGTACCGAGCCGAGCGCTACGAGGAGATCCTCGGCATCCTGGAATCGGAGAGGATGTGGCATTACCGGCGGTGGGCGGTGATGGCACTGACCGCGCTGGGCCGCAAGGCCGAGGCCATCCAGTACGCGGAGTCCTGCCGGGACCCGTGGACACCCGACGGGGCGGTCGATGCCGTCTGCGAGGAGATCCTGCTTTCCTCCGGGCTGGTCGACGAGGCCTACACCCGCTACGGTCTGCGGGCCAACCGGGCCGGCACCTACCTGGCCACATATCGAGCGGTGGCCAAGAAGTACCCCCACAAGAAGCCTGCAGACGTGTTGGCTGATCTGGTGGCCACCACGCCCGGTGAAGAGGCTAAGTGGTTCGCGGCGGCGAAGGACATCGGGCTCTACGATGAGGCGCTGGCTCTGGCCCAGAGCGGGCCGTGCGATCCGAGAACGCTCACCCGGACGGCCCGGGATCTGGCCGAAGACCAACCAGCGTTCGCCGCGGCTGTCGGCCTGTTGGCCCTCGAGCGGCTGGCCCAAGGCGACGGCTTCGACATCACTGCCGCCGATGTGTGGGCCGCCTACCAGCACACGATGAGGGCCGCCGAACACGCCGGCCGATCCGGCGAAGTCCGGCAACGTATTAGGCAACTGGCCGCAAGCGAAGGCCCCGGCGGTTTCCTCAGCAGGGTCCTGGCTCGGGAGCTCGGCCGTTGAGACAGCGCGCCATCATCCATGTCGCCGGTCCCGAGGGAGCCGGCAAGACCACGTTCATCGAGAGTGTCTTGCAGCGGGTCGACCCGCCGATCCTTGTAGCGCGCTGCCGCCGGGACAACAGGCTGGCCGAGCCGAAAGAGACGTCGCCGCGAACAGAGCCAGAGTTGCGCCGCTACCGCGAGGCGGGCGCCGGCGGTGTCGCGCTATTCACCTTCCCGGAAGCCGCGGCCACCACTGACGACTTCTTCATGACAGACCTGATGGTCGAGTACTCCAGGGCCGTCGTGCTTGAAGGTGACAGCCCTCTCTCCTGTGTTGACCTGTCGGTGTTCGTCGCGCCAACGCCCCATGGGCGGGAACGACTCTTCGTCCGCCGGTCCACACCAAGGCCCAGCCGGCGCAAGCAAGCTGCTCACCTCGAGCGGCTACTCGAAACGCCAGACGGTGTAGCTGAGCTGATGGGACGACTGGTCGGGGAACCGCTGGCCGCGATGTTGCGATTTCAGCCCGAACTGGTTGAAGCTGCACGGACGGAACTCCTGGAGAAGCTCGGCCATGCTCGGCAGTCTCCGGCGCTTCCCCCGACGAAGCGGTGGGCGGTCAGCGAGCGCTACGTCGGTATCGAACGGGCTCAACTCGCCATCGTGAATGTCCGCGACGAGGATGAGCGCCGGAGAGCCGACGAACTCGTCTCCAACTTGGTCAAGCTGCGCCAGGACGAGGAACTTTTCTCGGACATCCTCGGATACCGCGGCAACCGGATACCCATCACCGCAGTCGCGGCCAACCTCGCAGATCCCGCCGACCCAGGCGCGAAGAAGGCCATCGCCAAGGTCCGGCGAGTCGTCCAGTCCAGATCGGTCTAGCGAGGTGGTAATACGGCGTCCGGTCTTCCCCTGAACGAGAGGGAGTGTCTGTGCAAGAGGAGTGGAGCCGGAAAGGCGCAACACTCAGTGACAAGACCGCACGCAAGGAGTTCGGTCTGACCCAGAAGGAGATCGAGGCGGCCATCGACGCCGGTCAGCTCCAGTACCGAGTTGGCGTCATCCACGGCAACCCCTGGTTGAGACTCCTGCGCCGCGAGGTCGAGGAGCTCATGAAGAGCACCCACAACGACCGCGACCATCGGCAGCGGCGCGCCCGGGCCGAGTTGGCGCGGGTTGACCGCGATTTGAAGAAGCTCCGGTCCGAGGTCACGGCGCTGGAGGAGCATCGGGCGAAACTCCTCGCTGATCTCGAAGCATGACCTTGAGGGGGCGAGACCGTCCCGTACTCGCGGCGCCGATGCGACCACCTATCCCAGTTCGCCGGCCTGGGGTCACTTGCTAACTGGCTCGACTCGTTCGATCGTCTCCACTCGGTCCAGTGAACGATCGAATGATGCGACTCGCTGTACGCCCGTGCTCTCCGCACACGCGACCAGATAGGCCTCGGCAAAGTCGACCCTGTCGCTCTCGTACACCTCGACGGCCCGGAGTAGCAGGGCAGGATCTACGCAGACAACCGAATCGAAGGCCACGAGCGAACGGAGCGCTTGGGCGACTTGAGCGCGCGGTGCCTCATAGAAGGACTCGAGCACGTAGACGGTCTCGGCGGCGACGACGTCGGTGAGCAGCAGTTCGGTCTCCGTGCGCAGGTATTCCGTCGCCGCCGCAGCCATGTCCGGGGGATCACCCGTGAGATGTCGGACCAAGACGTTGGTGTCGACGAACGCCGTCACCGCCGCGCGGCCGCCCGCCCGCTCTTCGTCCTACGGATCACCTGATCCCACGCGACGTTGCGCTTGGCGGCCGGGACCCGGACCGTGCCGGCGAGATCCAAGAAGTCCGGGACCTTCGCCAGTACCGCCCGGCTGCCTTCGACGCGGAAGACGACCTCATCGCCATCCTCGATGCCAAGGGCGTCACGGACCGCCTTCGGTACGGTGACTTGCCCCTTCGAGGTCACTCTCGCGGCTACGTCCACTTCTCACCCTCCTTACTCCGTACAGAAGGTAAGGATACTAGGCGAGCGGACCGCCACCGACGGGACGTCTCAGAATGACCATGTGCGAGTTCGGTGGGGTGACACCGAACGCCGGATGTGCGCGCAATGGTCAGCGATGAGGTATCGAAGACGTTAGGCGCCAGTGTTGGACCACCTAACTCAGATGGCATGTGATACTTCGGTGTGACCGAGGATGAACTTCTCGGAAGGCGTGTACGGGTGGGCGCTGCCGACCTTGACCGGTGGTGCCGGAGGCACCTCGGTACCGGTGTCGACCAGGTGCTCTTCTCGGCCGGCCACCTCTCGACGGTGCTTGGGGTCGAGCTGGCGTCCGGACGACAAGTCGTCGTGAAGATCCGGCACCGCTCTGATCGGCTGACAGGGTGCGCCGCGGTGCACCGTCGCCTTTTTGACCGGGGCTTTCCCTGTCCCGAGCCGCTGATAGATCTCGAACCGATGGGCAGTCTTGCGGCGAGTGCCGAGGCGATGGTGAGCGGAGGCAGCCTCTACCCGCCGTCGGGACGGACACCGGGGCCGTTCGCTGAAGCACTGGCGACGCTCGTGGCGCTCGCACCACCGCCGACCGAAGTCGCTTCCCTCGACCCGTTGCCCGCCTGGATGACTCCAGATCTCGACGCCACAGCACTTTGGCCGGCGCCCGACGACAGTGATGTCGACCTCAACGCGCTTGGCGGGCCAGCCTGGATCGACCACGCAGCATGGGTCGCTCGGAGCAGATTGGCGGCCTCAGCGCTGCCCGTCGTCGTTGGACACGGTGACATCTACACCGGGAACATGACTGGCTCGAAGATCATCTCTTGGCCGTCTGGGATTGGGACAGCGCGATCGCGGCCTCCGAACCTGTGATCGCGGGCCTGGCTGCTGCCGTCTACCCTGCAAACAGCGCCGGGTCGGAAGCGACCATCCATGAGACGACGGCCTTTCTCGATGCGTACCAGGCGACACGGGGCACTTCAGCGCGAGCGAGCTCGCGGTGGCCTGGGCCGCAGGACTGTGCAACCGGGCCTTCGACGCCAAACAGCAGGCAGTGACCGAAGGCCGACCGAGATCGCTGACCGAGGCAGAAGCGATCGAACGATGCCGGCAAGTCGAGACCCTATGAGCCGCCCCCACCAGATGGCGCGTCCCCTCGTGAGGCGCCCATAACGACGACGACCATGCCCGGGCACGTGCCTCCGGACGCCGGCTCGCGGGCGACCGCGAAGTGGAGGCTCAGCGGCCGCAGTCAACGGCGACTTCGAGCGCCTCGCAAAGCTGCCGCATCCTGACGTCGGCCAGGCGCCCGATCCGTTCGGTGAGCACGCCGAGGGCGACGCTCTCGATCGAGTCCAAGTTGGCCACGCAGTGCCGTGGCACAGGGTCGTCGCCTGGTTCGAGGACAACCTCACTGGGCAAGCCACGGATGGTCGTGGTGCACGGAGCGATGACCGCCCGCCGAAGGCGAGGAATGGCGGCGTCGCGCGACAACACGACCACCGGCCTTCGGCCAATGTCGGGAAGCTCACACCACCAGACGTCGCCCCGAGCGGGCAACGAGCTCATGACGCGGCAGCCGCAGCCCGGAACGAGGCGAGATCACCCCACTCGTCGTCTTCGTCAAGCGGGTGGTGGTCGTAGGAGGCGTACGCTGCGTCGACTTCCGCGGCACGGTGTCGAGCGAGGAAGGCCGCCAAGGCGTCATCGACAAGGGCTGAGTCCGGCACGCCCGCCTTCACCTCGCGCGCCTGCTCGAGAAGTTGCTGATCCACGGTGGTGCTGATCCGGACGCGGGTCATGCCATGAATATAGCATAGTTATGCCACATTCGAGCCGGATACTCGGCGGTTCCCTGACCCCTACCAACGCTGGCTCTCTCCGGCTGGACTCGCCCGAAAACGCCGGCTCGTGGGCGCCGCAGCCGCTCTGGAGCTGGGTCTCGCGGAAACGTCCGATGTTCGGTTGATCAGGGCACTGCGTACTGCGTACGCATGCTCTGTGCAGCCCTACGCACCACCGGCAACGTCCGGAGGCCCGTCGCGAACCCGCTGCTCAGCGGCCCCACGCGCCGCGCCATCCTGCACACGCGTGCCCTATGCAGCGTTGATCAGGCCCCGAGAACAACACCCGAGAAACTCGCATCTCCGACGAGCGCCGGAACAAGACACCGCTGGCCAGGCGCCTGCACCCCTGCACGAGGTGCGCGCCTGACCAGCGGTCGTGGTGGCGGGGGTTCAGGACCATCGCTTGACTTCGCGCCTCATGCCCGACGAGTCCGCTGGTCACCGGACTGCCCTGTGCAGCCGCCCTGTGCAACCGCCCTGTGCAGCCGCCCTGTGCAACCGCCCTGTGCAACCGCCCTGTGCAACCGCCCTGTGCGGTTGCCTACTCAATGTGGGCCGGGCATGCGAGCTCCCGAGCGACGCTGACCTCCGGGCGCTACGCGCTCTTCAGGTATTGGCGGAGCGCTCTGCGGATGAGCTCGGAGACGGTGACACCGTCGGTCTGTGCCCGCCGGGCGACTTCGTCGCGAAGGTCGGGGTCCAGCCGCACCGACTCGACCGACTTGGCAGCCTCACCGAGCGGTGGCCGGCCAGGTCCCCGGCGCTTTCCCTTCAGCTGACCGGGCTCGTAGCCGCGCTCGGCTTCCTGGGCGAACCGCTCGATCGTCTCGTCGGTGATCGGCTCCCCGCTCGTGGTGTGTCCGTACGTGTGCTTCTGTGTCATGACTCGTCTCCGAAAAGCTCCTGGGCGGTCGAGCGCCGAAGTCCCATCGCGTGGATCACCAGCTCTTCCCCGCCGAGGTCCAAGACGACCAGTTCGAGCAGGTTCCCGGCTCGGTCGGGTCCGACCAGCAGGTAGCGCCGGGGATCGTCGCCCAGCTCGACCCAGGTGATCGAGTGGGCCACCGCGTGGTCGATGTCCTCGTCGGCGACGCCGTGGCGCAGTGCTGACTCGTGGATCTCCACACAGGATAAGTGTAGTACGAGAAAGCCGACGTCGGGCGGGGCAGACGGCCCACCCAGGCTTGGCCGAAGCGGTCGCCATCGATGGCGACCTCGAAGCGCAGAGCCACATGCTCCCTACCGGGCCGTTTCGGAAGCTCTCGCTCTCTCGGCCGCGCCTGACGCCTGACGTGCTCCACTCGCCGGGCGTGGTCAATCCCCGGATCACGTCCCTCCGCCGTCCGCGAAGTACGGCGGGCGTCGCCCCGGCCTGTGTGGGTAGCGGTGGGCGCGCTCCGAGCCGCTCGGGCGTCACAAGTGCGCATTCCGGCGAATTCAGCCACCTGTTCCGGTTGAAAGCAGCCACCTGTTCCGGTTGAAAGCAGCCACCTGTTCCGGTTGAAACCGGCCAGGGTGGGCGTCGCCGTCGAGTTGTCGAGCCGAGATCGAGGAGGTGCCCGTGGACGACAGGTCTAGTGCCGAAACGGCGGTCGTCGGAGCAAGTCTCGCCCGAGCTGAAAGTCCTCATGCGCAAGTTGCGACTGGGCCGGCTCATCGACACCCTGCCCGAACGGCTGGCCCTGGCCACGACCCACGACCTCACCCATATCGAGCTCCTGGAGCAGCTGTTCTCCGATGAGGTCATCCGACGGGACGGGGACTCGGCCGGGCGCCGGGCCCGGGCGGCCCGGCTGGATGCCAGCTTCGATCAGGAGATGCGCAAACTCATCGGCGTGGAGCTCCTCGTGATCGACGACTTCGCGCTGACCACATTGGATGCGACGGCAGCGGCGGACATCTACGAGCTCGTGGTCGAACAGCACCGCACCGCGTCCACCATCTTGACCTCCAACCGAGACCCGAGCGAATGGTTGGCCGTGATGGCCGACCCGCTGCTCGCCCAGTCAGCGGTCGACCGTTTGAAGAGTGCAGCGTGGGAGCTGATCATCGAGGGCGAGTCCTACCGTCAGCACGAGAAGCCGAGCATCAGCACAGCGCCAGCGGACCTTCCACCGGCGAGATCCCGGCGGCCACGAGCTTGACACTTCCGCCGGTCCCCGGGATCATCGGACCAGCCGGCAGAAGCGACCCCGAGGTGGTCCCATGATGCTGGCAACAGGGTGGTCCCTTGGGACTGGCAAGCGACAAGGCCCGACGAAGCTGCAGGTCACGGCCTCGTGCATACGCACTGCATAGGCGGCTGCCCTACTCAACCGCGTCCCGGTCGGTGATCGGTCCCCGAGAAACAGCGGACCTTCTGCGCGCCATCAACTCAGCCCTCCCGAGAATCCCAGTGGCCATTACCTCACTCCCCGAGCGCGGCTGCGATATCGCTGAGCCGGCGCCACAGGCGGCGGGCATCGAAGTCGTGGAAGTCGAAGTGCCGGTAGAACTCTGCGGCTCGCTCGTCGA
>JAJZLV010000015.1 GCA_021803215.1 Actinomycetes bacterium
TGTGCCTGAACTGGTGACGATACGGGAGAACATCGCAGGTCAGTCAGGGCGCGCGGAAGAACATCACGAGCGATTGATCGCGTCCTTGACCGATTCAGGTGCGGAAAACGGGGCTAGCTCGGCAGCTCGAGCCAGCCGGTCACAACCTGCCAGTGCTGGCCGGCTCTTATGTGGGCGACGGCGGCCCGCTCCATGCTCGTGTTTTGCGGGAGTGAGTCGAGGACGGCATCGGCCGGTGCCCTGAAGACGAACTGCATCACGTCCCGGTCCCCGATGTAGCCGCCCGGTACCAGCTCGAAGAGCCGCTGGAAGCTGATGATGTTGGACTCCTCGCTCAGGTACTGCGAGAGCTGCGGGTCCAAGAGCCACGACATGCACGTCGCCAGGCGGCGGCCCTGCACCGGGTAGAAGCGCTCGAAGAAGCACCCGGCCAGCTTGAGTGACTCCTCCACGAGGTCGGGACGGAGCGGCCCCGACTCCGGGATGTGGACGCCGAGGGAGGGATCCCCCCGGCGAAAGCCGTCGCCCCTCCTCTCGGCCTCCTCCGGCGGGTACCAGAGCGGGCTCATGTCGGTCTGGCCGAGGGTTATGCGGTTGTACTGGAGCCGGCCCAGCTCGACTATCTCGGCTCGCAGGCAAAGCGTCACCCACCAGGCTGCCTCGGTGCCGGTGACGCCGAAGGTTCGGCGGTGTATCGCCATGTGGCGGGCGATGTCCGAGAGAGAGGCGCGGGCGGTCTCGTAGCTCACCCCGAGACGCTCGTAATAAGAGAGCGTGTGAGGCACGACGAGGAGCGCCACGTGGGTGAAGTGGCAGCGCTCGGCCGGGCCGCAGCTCGGCCCTTCGAACGCGGGCCAGGTCCCGCGCGGGACGTCGGGTTCACCCATGGCCGCCACGAGGCGGCCAGCCGCGCGCTCGGCCAGCCACCACCACTCGGGCGTCCGCTCTGGGTCGGGCAGGGTGGCTACGACGTCGCCCGCCTCCTCGCCTGAGACGCCGAGGCGGTCGAGCAGCTCCCAGGCGGCGGAGCCCTCGAGGGGATCGAAGCCGACCGGGGCCGGTTCGCGGCTCAGCTCGGCCACGTAGCGCGCCTCCAGGCTGTCCGGGCGAAAGCCGAGCCGGGCGATGACCTTCTCGGCGGAGAGCTCCGGTCCGCTCATCGCCCTTGGCCGCCGGTCTGGCGCGGGTCGAGCCAGATCCTTGCCTGGCCGGGCGTCGGGCCGGCCAGCGGACGGTAGTTGACCCCGAGAGCCTCGAGACGCTCCAGGTGGGCCGGGAGGCGAGCCGTGAACTCGCCGAAGGAGCGCCCGCTCGCCGGGCTCCAGACCGCCTCGGCGAAGGCGCAGAGCCGGGGGAAGTAGAGGTACTCGGCGTGCTCGGCGCTCGAGACATACTCGGTCCAGAGCTGGCACTGCGCACCGAGGACGTGGTGGCGACTGGCTTCCGGGATCCGAGGGGAGACCGGCTCGTAGCCGTAGACCTTCTCGAGCGGCGTGCAGCCCCAGATGGCGAGGGGCTCCTCTGGGCCGGTCGAGTAAGGCCAGTCGAAGTAGAGCCACTCCTGCGGAGCCATCACGACGTCATGACCGGCCGCCGCCGCTGCGATGCCTCCATCCTCACCTCGCCACGACATCACGACCGAGCCAGGCGGGGCACCGCCCTCGAGGATCTCGTCCCAGCCGACGAGGCGGCGGCCGAGACCGGCGAGGTGCTCGGCCATCTGGGCCGTGAACCACCCCTGCAGCTGACGCAGGTCGCTGAAGCCGTTCTCGGCCATGATCTCGGCGGCCCGCTGGCTTCCCGCCCACTCCGCGGTCGGGCACTCGTCGCCGCCCAGGTGGAAGTACTCGCCCGGGAAGAGGGCGGCCACCTCGTCCACCACGTCGCGGCAGAACTGCACGGTCGCCTCGTCGAGATTCAGCACGTGCTCTGAGATTCCCCACCTGGTGAGCACCTCCACCTCGCCGCCGGCGCCGAGCTCCGGATAGGCCGCGATGGCAGCCACCGTGTGGCCGGGCACGTCGACCTCTGGCAGCACGCTCACGTGCCGCTCCGCCGCGTAACAGACCACCTCGGCGAGGTCCTCGGGGCTGTAGAAGCCGCCGTGGGGCGTGCCGTCGAAACGACCCTCGAGGAGGTGGCCGGCCGAGGACTCCCGCCGCCAGGCGCCCACCTCGGTGAGCCGGGGGTACTTCGTGACCGGGACCCGCCAGCCCTGGTCGTCGGTCAGGTGGAGGTGAAAGACGTTCAGCTTGTGGAGCGCCGCCAGGTCGACGAGCTTGAGAAGGAACGCCTTGGGCATGAAGTGACGGGAGACGTCGAGATGGACACCTCGCCAGGAGAATCGGGGACGGTCCTCGATCTCGACCGGGTCGATCGCGAGGAGCGGGAGCTGAGCGAGCCTGGCCCGCCGGAAGCTGGCGGGCGGAAGGAGCTGACGAAGGCTCTGGAGGCCGTAGAAGACCCCACCGGAGCTGTCGCCCACGACCTCGACCGCCCCGTCCGCTGCCCGCAGGCGGTAGGCACCCTCGACCGAAAGGGCCGGGACGGGAAGGCCGGTGCTGAGCGATATGTCGGCCCGCTCTCCTCCCGGGCGAAAGCTCACACGCCGACCGGCTCCCTCCTCGAGGAGACGGCCGAACCAGCGGGCCTCGCGCTCGAGCTCGGGCGGAGACGAGATCGTGACGGCCTCTGAGAGGACTACCGGCTCACCTCCGAGGGCGGAAAGAGAAATGGGACGGGGAACGACCGATGCCACCTCAGGCCTTCCCTGATCGGCCGGTCGTCCACCTTTGAGGACTGGAGAGGCGCTCCATAGCGATTGGAATGATGGCCGATCCGGGAAGGCCGCGCCGCACAGCACCAAAAGGACCGGGCCGGGGAGCTCTCGCCCGCCAGGTGCCAAGCAATGACGAGATGGCAAGCTGGCAGCGTGTCCAGGCCAGCCGAGAACGACACACGAGCAGCCTCGAGCGCCCGAGCAGGCCCGGCCGGCCCGCAGCTCATGCGCGCCATGAACGAGCGGGCGCTGCTCGAGCACATCCGCCGCACCGGGCCCGTCTCGCGAGCCGAGCTGGCCCGTTTGTCGGGGCTCTCCAAACCGACGGTCGGGGTCGCCCTCGCGAACCTGGAGCGAGACGGCATCGTGCGCCTCGCCGGGCGACGGATCGGGATGCGGGGTCCGGCTGCCCTCTTGTACGAGCTACGCCCCGAGGCCGGCTTCATACTCGGGATCGACCTCGGGCGGGAGTGCCTCCGCGCTGCCATCTCGGACCTGGCCGGCGTCGTGCGGGCGCGCTCGGCCCACCCGCTGCCGACCGGAGAGACCCCGACCCGGGTGCGAGAGATCGCGACCCTCGCCGATGAGATGGCCGCCGGGGCCGGCCTCGAACGTCAGGGCTTCACTCAAGTCGTGGTGGGCACCCCAGGGATCTACGACTCGGCTAGCCAGGTGATCCGCCTGGCACACGACTTTCCGGGCTGGGAGCGCCCCGGCCTCCTCCAGGAGCTGCGGGAGGCCTTCGGCGAGTCGACGACGCTCGAGAACGACGTCGCCCTGGCGGCCCTGGCGGAACGGGACTTCGGCCACGGCAAGGAGTTCAAGACATTCGGCTTCGTCTGCGTCGGCCAGTGCGTCGGGATGCGTCTGGTGATGAACGGTGAGCTGTACCGGGGAGCCCACGGGGCGGCCGGTGAGATCGCCTACCTCCCGATCGTCTCGCCCGAGAAGGTGTCGCCCGATGACGTGAGGCTGCGGGGCCGGCTCGAGGCCTCCACCTCAGCGGCGGCGGTCGTCAGCCGCGCCCGCCGGTCCGGCCTCGGCGGTCCCCTGTCGGTGCGGCGCATCTTCGCTTCCGCCGCGGCCGGTGACGCCAAGGCGCAGGCGGTCGTGAGCGAGGAGGCGGAGCTGGTGGCAAGGGCCATCGGCTCGATAGTGACCGTCGTCGACCCAGAGCTCGTAGTGCTGGCGGGCGTCATCGGCTGGGCAGAGGGCTTCAAAGAGGCCGTCGCCGAGGCACTCGGGTCCCTCGTACCTCTGGTACCCGAGATGAGGGTGAGCACCCTTGGCGAAGAGAGCGTCGTCGACGGCTGCCTCGTCGCCGGGACGGACCTCGCCTGGAGCCGGATACTGGGACACCTCCAGGCATCGGGAGGAGCCGCCCGCCCCCGGGTAGCCTCTCGCAGATGAGCAACGAGGACTCTCCACGAGAAGACAGCTCTCGCCGCCTTCTTCGCGGGGACCCCGGCGAGGGCGAGCGCCCGGAGCCCGACCCGTCGCTCTTCGAGGAGGTCGTCAACCTCTGCAAGCGGCGAGGCTTCGTGTTTCCTTCCTCAGAGATCTATGGCGGCCTGCGGTCGACCTACGACTGGGGTCCCCTCGGTGCCCTGCTGCTCCAGAACGTTCGGCAGGCCTGGTGGCGGGCGATGGTCCAGCAGCGGAGCGACGTCGTGCCCATCGAGGCGGCCGTCCTCACGAGCCCGAAGGTCTGGGAGGCCTCGGGCCACCTGGCGACCTTCACGGACCCCCTCGTCGACTGCCGCAGGTGCAAAGAGCGTTGGCGGGCCGATCAGATCGGCGACAGCTGCCCCAACTGCGGCTCGGACGACCTCACCGAGGCGCGGCCATTCAACCTAATGTTCAAGACCTTCGTCGGCCCGGTCGAGGAGGACGCGGCCATCGCCTATCTCCGGCCCGAGACGGCTCAGGGGATGTTCGTCAATTTCTTGAACGTGCTCCAGTCGACCCGCAAGCGGCCACCTTTCGGGATCGCCCAGATCGGCCGCTCCTTCCGAAACGAGATCACCCCGGGGAACTTCGTCTTTCGGACCCGTGAGTTCGACCAGATGGAGCTGGAGTTCTTCGTGCCGCCCGAGGAGGCTGACAGGTGGTTCGAGTACTGGTGCGCCAATCGGCGCGCCTGGTACGAGCGCTACGGCATACCTTCCTCCTGGCTCCGCCTCCGCCCCCACGAGGAGGAGGAGCTCTCTCACTACTCGGTCCGGACATCCGACATCGAGTTCCGCTTCCCCTGGGGCTGGGGCGAGCTCGAGGGAATCGCCAACCGGACCGACTACGACCTGCGGGCCCACTCTGAGGCATCCGGCGTCCGGCTCGAGTACTTCGACCAGACGACCGGTGAGCACTACATGCCTTACGCCATCGAGCCGGCCGGCGGGGTGACCCGGGCCGCCATGGCCTTCTTGCTCTCCGCCATCGACCGGGACGAGGTCGCCGGTGAACAGCGGAGCGTCCTTCGTCTCCACCCCCTCATAGCTCCCTACCAGGTGGCGGTGCTCCCGCTCTCGAAAAAGGAGACCCTCACGCCCCTGGCCCGCCAGGTGCTGGCCGAGCTGCAGGGCTCGTTCGTCTGCGACTACGACGAGACCCAGGCGATCGGACGCCGCTACCGTCGCCAGGACGAGATCGGGACCCCCTTTTGTGTGACCGTCGACTTCGACTCCATCGATGACAAGCAGGTGACGGTGCGAGAGCGCGACACCACAGAGCAGGTGCGCCTCCCCCTGTCGAAGCTCGCCGAGCACCTGCTGGGACGGTTCAGCGAGGCCGGAGATACGCCATAGCCCGAGCCTCTCGGTGGCCGGACCAGCCATGCCTACCGCCTGCTCGCCCTCCGCGGTCGTCCGTCCGCGGCGCCGGCACAGCCGCAGCCTGGTGCAAGCCACGCCGTGAGACAGGTGTCGTTGTCGTCGTCCGGCCTGTGGGGGCTCTCCACCCTCGGGCCCACCGGTGACAGCACCATCACTTACAAAGGCGGCCAGCTCGCGAGAGGCTCCGAGTCCGGCCCGAAGAAGGCGCCGGTCGCTCCCCGGCCACCGGGGTGGCCCTGCAGGGCGACGGCGAGCACCCGCCGGCCGCGACAGGTGGGCCGCACGGAGCAAGAGCCCACATGGTCCGGACCCCTGCCCGGCCCCGGTTGCGGCTCGCGGCAGCCCCCGATCGGCCTGTCACCTGTGCTCGCCGCTCGGCAGGGGACGGCAATTCGCCCCGGGAACAGGTCGTTAGGCTCCCGGTTGGACAATGCGAGGAAGGAAGGCAGCAAGCACGATGGGCTACGTCTACGACTTCGACCACGAGCACCCCCGCCCCCCGATGGAGCTGAAGAGCCTGCTCGGAGGCAAGGGGGCGAACCTGGCCGAGATGACGTCGGTCCTCGGGCTGCCCGTGCCGCACGGCTTCACCATCTCGACTGACGCCTGCCGGGCCTACATGGCCGACGGCTGGCCCGAGGGCCTGAGCGATGAGGTCGGAAGCCACCTCCAGTCGCTGCAGCAGAAGATGGGCCGCCAACTCGGCGACGCCGATGAGCCACTCCTCGTCTCTGTCCGTTCCGGAGCCCAGTTCTCGATGCCGGGCATGATGGACACGGTCTTGAACCTCGGCCTCAACGACGCCTCGGTGAACGGCCTCGCCAAGCAGACAGACGACGAGCGATTCGCCTTCGACTCGTACCGCCGATTCATCCAGATGTACGGGCGCATCGTCCTCGGCATCTCGGGCGAGGTGCTCGACGAGCCGCTCGAGCGGGCGAAGAAGGAGGCCGGCGCCGAGAGCGACGCCGCCCTCGACGCCGATGCCCTGAAGTCGCTCGTGGGGGAGCTGAAAGAGATCGTGGCGCGCAAGACCGGCAGCCCCTTCCCGCAAGATCCGGACGACCAGCTGCGCGGAGCCATCGAAGCGGTCTTCTCCTCTTGGAACAGCCCGCGAGCCGTCGCCTACCGGGCGCGAGAGCGCATAGCCGATGACCTCGGTACAGCCGTCAATGTCCAGGCGATGGTCTTCGGCAACCGGGACGACCGCTCGGGCACCGGGGTGGGCTTCACACGCGACCCGGCAACCGGTGCCCAGGGCGCCTACGGCGACTTCCTCGTGAACGCCCAGGGAGAGGACGTAGTTGCCGGCATTCGCAACACCGAGCCCCTCTCCGCGCTCTCGGATCGCTTCCCGCAGATCTACGAGGAGCTCATGGGAATCTTCGCCCGGCTCGAGGCGCATTACCGGGATATGTGCGACACCGAGTTCACGATAGAGCAGGGAAAGCTCTGGATGCTGCAGACCCGCGTCGGCAAGCGCACCGGTCGGGCCGCATTGAAGATGGCGGTCGACATGGTCGCAGACAAGGCCATCAGGCTCTCGACCACCGAGGCGGTGAAGAGGATCACGGCCGACCACATCGACCAGGTCCTCCACCCTCAGTTCAAGGAGGGCAGCTCGCTCGACGTGCTGACAAAGGGCCTCGGGGCCTCTCCCGGAGCTGCCGTCGGCGAGGTCGTCTTCAGCGCCGACGACGCGGCCGCCAAGGCTGCCGCCGGCCACGACGTGATTCTCGTCCGGAACGAGACGAGCCCGGAAGACGTTCACGGCATGCTTGCCTCGAAGGGAGTTCTCACCGCCCGAGGCGGCCTTGTCTCGCACGCAGCGGTCGTTGCCCGCGGCTGGGGCAAGCCGGCCGTCGTCGGGGCCGAGCAGCTGCGCATCGAGGCAGCTGCCGGCCGCTTCTCGGTCGGCGACCGGACCTTCCAAGAGGGAGATGTCATCTCGCTCGACGGGACGACCGGCGAGGTGGTGGCCGGCGCCGTCGAGTTGACGCTCGCCGAGCCGCCAGCCGAGCTCGACCAGCTCCTCGCGTGGGCAGACGAGATCCGTGGAGACCAGCTCGGGGTGCGGGCGAACGCCGACAACGGCCCCGACGCCGAGAACGCCAGGCGTCTCGGGGCCGAGGGGATCGGCCTCTGCCGCACCGAGCACATGTTCCTCGGTGAGGAGCGACTGCCGATCGTCCGGCGCATGATCCTTGCCGAGGGGGAGGCGGAGGAGGCCGCCGCCCTGGAGGAGCTGAGGCTTGCCCAGAAGGCCGACTTCCTCGAGATCCTCGAAGCCATGGACTCGCTCCCGGTGGTGGTCCGTCTGCTGGACCCACCCCTTCACGAGTTCCTGCCTGACGTGGAGACCCTGGCGGTGAAGCAGGCGGCCGAAGGCCTGAGCCCCGAGGAGGAGCGTCTGCTCGAGGCAGCCCGCTCCTGGCGCGAGGCCAACCCGATGCTCGGAACCCGCGGCGTTCGGCTCGGCGTCATCAAGCCGGGCCTTTACGCCATGCAGGTCCGAGCCCTGATGGAGGCGGCGATCGAGCGGGCCGAGGCCGGGGGTCGCCCGGTTGTCGAGGTCATGATCCCTCTCACCATCTCCCGCAACGAGCTGGCGCTCGCTCGTAGCTGGGTGGAGGAGGCGATCGAACAGGCCGGGGCGACCGGAGAGACCTCCGGGCGGATAGAGGTCCTCATCGGCACCATGATCGAGACTCCGCGAGCGGCCCTCCTCGCTAACGAGATCGCCCAGGTGGCCGACTTCTTCTCCTTCGGGACGAACGACCTCACTCAGATGACCTTCGGCTTCAGCCGAGACGACGTCGAGGGGCGGATGATGAGCGCCTACCTCGACAAGGGGCTGCTGGCGTCGAACCCGTTCGAGAACGTCGACCCGGACGGAGTCGGCCTCCTCGTGCGCATGGGAGTCGAGAAGGGCCGGAGCACCAAGCCGGGGCTGGAATGCGGGGTCTGCGGTGAGCATGGCGGGGACCCGCAGTCGATCGAGGTCTTCTACAAGGCCGGACTCGACTACGTGAGCTGCTCCCCGTTCCGTGTCCCGATCGCCCGGCTGGCAGCCGCCCACGCCATCCTGGCCGAAAAGGGCTGACGGCCACCGGCCCTGCGATCTACCGAAAGGCCCCTTGCCCGGTCACCTCGCTCTCGGTCGGGTGGCCGGCTCTATTAAAAGACCGGCCTCTTGCGAGCAGTCGTCGTCTCGGCGCCCCTGCCATGACCTGTTGCTCGAGAGGCCTCTCAGCCCGCTGAGCCGTCCGAGCCCGGGTCCGACTGGCAGCCCGGGCCCGACTGGCAGCCCGGGTCAGACTGGCAGCCCGGGTCAGACTGGCAGCCCGGGTCCGACTGGCAGCCCGGGTCCGACTGGCAGCCCGGGTCCGACTGGCAGCCCGGGTCCGACTGGCAGCCCGGGTCCGACTGGCAGCGGCTCGCGCCGCCCTGTTGTACCGTCGGCTCGCCATGGCAATTCCCGACGAGGACGTCGCCGCCGTAAGGCAGGCAACCGACGCCGTCGCCCTCATCGGCGAGTACACGCAGCTGAAGAGAGTCGGGCGGCGCTTCGTCGGCCTCTGCCCTTTCCATTCGGAGAAGTCGCCTTCTTTCAGCGTCAACCAGGAGGAAGGGCTCTACTACTGCTTCGGTTGTCAGACCTCCGGCGACCCGATCACCTTCCTCAGGGCCATCGAGGGCCTCAGCTTCGTCGAGGCGGTCGAACACCTGGCCGCCCGGAGCGGGATCCGGATCCGCACCGACGCCCAGGGCGCTGAGAAGGAGGCCCGCGACAGGCGCCAGGCTCTCTACGAAGCGATGGAGAAGGCGGTCGCCTTCTACCATGAACGGCTGCTCTCCCACCCCGATGCGGCCCGGGCTCGCCAGTACCTCCGCTCGCGGGGACTGGAGGCTGACACCGTCAAGCGCTTCAAGCTCGGCTGGGCGCCCGAAGGAGGAAACCACCTGGTGAAGGCCCTCCGGCTGCCGGCTCACGCAATGGCCGGGGCGGGCCTCGTGGTGCAGGGGAACTACGGCCCGCGGGACGCCTTCCGAGGGCGGATCATCTTCCCGATCTTCCAAGCCGACGGTAAGGCAATCGCCCTCGGAGGAAGGCTGGTGCCTGGCATCGGTGACGGACAGGGGCCGAAGTACCGCAACTCTCAAGAGACGCCGATCTACCAGAAGCGCTCGACCCTCTACGGGCTCAACCTCGCCCGCCAGGCAATCGTCCAGTCGGGCGAGGTGATCGTCTGCGAGGGCTACACCGACGTGATCGGCTTTCACCGGGTCGGCCTCGGGCGGGCGGTCGCCACCTGCGGAACCGCCCTCACCGACGACCACTTCAAGCTTCTGGCCCGCTTCGCGCGCCGCATAGTGCTCGCCTTCGACGCAGACGGGGCTGGCCAGTCAGCCGCCGCCCGCTTCTACGAGTGGGAACGGCGCCACGAGATCGAGGTGGCGGTCGCTGATCTGCCGAGCGGGATGGATCCGGGCGATCTCGCCTCTTCTGATCCCGACCGACTGCACCAAGCGGTTGAAAAGGCCCGGACATACCTCGAGTTCCGCCTTCGTCGCGTCCTCGACGGTGGCGATCTGCGCACTCCAGAAGGGCGAGCGAGGGTGGCGGAGTCTGCCCTCGCCGTGGTGGCCGAGCACCCGAACGAGCTCGTGCGGGACCAGTACCTCACCGAGGTGGCGGATCTGACCCGCGTCGACCTAGAGCGCCTGCGGGGGCGGCTGGGCGCGGCTGTGAAGGCGGCGCGTGCCGGCCCGACGAAGGGCAGCGACGAGGGACCTGCAAGACAGCTCGGCTCGACAGTGACCGACCAGCCCGGCCGGGCGGCCTCGCCGTCGGCGAGGACCCGCCGACGCTCTCGAACACCAGGGGAGCGGGCCGGGCGGGATGCCCTCTGCCTTGCCGTCCACGAGCCAGCTGCCATGGCAGGGCGTCTCGACGCATCTCTGTTCGCCGACCCGGTGCAGCAGGAGGCCTTTCTGGCGCTCTCTTCGGCCGAGTCTCTGCACGAGGCCATCGAGTCGGCCGGTGACCAAGCCGGCGAGCTGTTGGAGATC
>JAJZLV010000123.1 GCA_021803215.1 Actinomycetes bacterium
CCATCGGGAGCCCGTTGCCACCAGGGAGAAGAAGAGCGCCGTCCGTCTCGGCGTGGCCACAGTGACCGGACTTGTGCACGCGGACGCACACTGGTAGGCACTCGCTGCCCGGCGGCTCCTAGCCCCCGAAGACTCTTCGCACTGACAGCAGGAGCGGTGGCCCTGGCTTCGGCGACAGGGCCGTCCGAAGCTGCGTCTCGCTCGAGCTCGCTCTCCCCGCCGAGAAAGGAGGGCGACCGCTCGCGGCCCAGCCGCCAAGAGGGACCACGGTGACGACCAGCCGGCCGCAAGAGGGCGTCAGGGCACCTCGGGCGTGTCGGCGAAGCCCTGTCGCCACTCGCCTAGCTCGAAGGCCCGCCGCAAGAGCGATGCCACCTGACGCCGGAGGCTGGAGGAGCCCTCCTCGGAGATCTGGCGGGCGATCTCCTTCCTTGCCTCGTTCAGCAAGGAGGCGTCGTGACCGCACATCCCAGCCAGTTCCTTGGCCGCCGAGTCGATACCTTCGAGCTCGCCGCTCGCGAGCTCGAAGGCTCTCCTGAGCAGAGCGGCGGGCTGCCCGTGGTCACTCAAGAGGTACCTCCTCTCGGCTTCTCCTGGGTGAGGCTAACCGGCAGCGCATCACGGCTGCGAGAGAAGTCCGATCGCCAGCTCTCCGACGCAATTCGGCTGCCACGCCCGAGCAGCTGATGGTGAACGCGACATCTGGCCTCGTACCGAGCCTGCGAGAGCCCTTGCAGCCTCGAATGTTGCCTCCATCCGGCGCGACTTGAAGCCACGTGGCCGAGCTTGTCGCACTTGCAAAGAGCTTCGGGGTCCCCTCTTCATCGGGAAGCACAGCTCGACTTCACAAGGAAAATGGCCGAGCTCAGGGATCTGCCGAGAAGGCTCGCTCGGCTCCTGAGCTCGTTAGCGTACTCGAAGATCTCGACTTCTGTGAAGGCCCGCTCAGTGGAAGAGAAAGTGCGTCGGCCGGCCCTCGACGGCTCAGCCGCTGCCTCCTCGTCAGAGGGTTCGTCGGTAGGAGCCATGAGCCGCTTGGCAGTCGAAGGGACTCAATCATCGTCGCTCCACCGGAGAGGTGGCGGGCCGTTTTGCCTCCAGCAGCCCTCTGCGAGGCTCAGGGCAGCATGTGACCCGAGAGCGTGAGGGCGCTCATGAAGACAAAGAGCGCTCCTTCGACGGTGAGAAAGACGGTGAGCCCGCGAGGGCTCAACCGGCGAGCCCAGATGAGCACGGCCGGGGTGGCGATGAGGATCATGCGGGCGTTCGGAGGCGTCATGACGGACCAGATCGTGATGAGCCCGATCCCGAGCACGTAGGCGAAGGCTCCCGGCGAGAGCTCGTGCCGCGAGCGCCAGAGGCCGATGATCGACAAGAGGAGGAAGGCGCCGCCCAAGATGCCGTTCCAGAGGTTCCAGCTCGGCAGATAGGCAATCACGTCTCTCGGATGCGCGACCAGGTGGTGGACGATCGGGAGGCCGAAGATCCCGAGCGGCTCGCTCTGCTGGTACCAGCCGTAGTGCTGTGCTGAAAGGGTGGCGAATGGAGTGCCGGTCCAGACCCAGAGGAAGATCGCGAAGCCGCCTATCCCGCAGACAGAAAGGGCCACCGCGGCCAGCGGCTTGTAGGACCGGCGGTCACCCGATTGGCGGGCCTGACGGATCTGGCGCAGGGCGGCTACGGCGCAGGCGATGACCAGGACCAGGGCCACCGGGGCGACCGCGGTGGCCAGGCCGGCGAGGAGCCCCGCCAGCCACCACCGCTTCGAGCGGAGCGCCAGCAAGGTGCCGAGGGCGAGCGGCACCGTCAGGCACTCGGAGTAAGCGAGCGAGAAGACGACCGTCCCCGGGAATAGACAGAAGGCCAGCACCGCCTTGCGACCGACTCGCGCTCCCCACCAGGCGGTGGCGAGTCGCTGGACAAGGAGGGTGGCCAGGGCACCGCCGACGAAGGAGGTCATGAGCGCCGAGGTGAGATAGGACGTGGTGGTGACGAACGAGACAGCCCGGATCACCATCGGGTAGAGCGGGAAGAATCCGAGGGTCGACTTCACATGGAGGGCGTGAGTCGGGTAACCGTGGGCGGCCAGCTTCAGGTACCAGCCGCCGTCAAAGAGCGAGAGCACCGCCCCGAGGCTCTTGTGCTGCACCGCGGCGCAGATGCCGGCGACGAGGAGGAGCGCGAGACGGGTGGCTAGGTAGATGGAGACGGCGAAGCCGGCTCGACCGAGCAGGTCCCTCGGGCGCTTCGCAACCCGCCGCTCTGATCGCGAGGCGAACTCTCTGAACGGAACCGGGGGGGAGATCTCGAGGTCGGCGACGCTATGAGCCCGCAGCGGTTCTGCCCGGCCGAAGATGCTCATCGCCTCTTACCCTCGCCGCCAGCTCCCGCAGAACGACGAATCCGGGCCACCCGCTGCTGCGTCAGCCGGCCCACGCGGACCGTCCCGCTCCCAACGCCACGGCTCATTTCTAGCTGCTCGCCAGGACCTCGCGAGTGCACCCGGGCCGACCAGCTCATCGCTCGCCCAGCTCCTCTATGCGGGCGATGCGCCCCTCGAGGTCCGAGAGGAAGTCCTCGAGGGCCGCCTTCTTGGCCTGCACGAGCTGCAAGAGGTGCTCTTGCAGCTCGAGCGACTCCTCGAGCAGGGCGGCCCGCTCGGCGGTGCCGGCCTTGGTCCCCTGGTAGGCGGCCTTTATCTCGCTCATCCGATCGTCGCTTCTCATCACGACGGCGATCTCGTCGAGATTGAGGCCGAGGAGCGACTGCAACTCTCGTATGCGCGCCACCCTCGCCAGATCGGCCTCGGAGTAGCGCCTCATGCCGCCAGGGGTGCGGGCGCACGGCGTGAGCAGGCCGAGCTCCTGGTAGTAGCGAAGGGCCCGCTCGGAGGCGCCAGTGCGGGCCGCCGCCTCGCCTATCCCGTAGAGACCGGATTCAGCGACCTTCTCCCCCATCGGTGATCAGGCCGTCTCTTCTCCCACGGCGACCTCCTCCTCGAGAAGGCCGGTGGCACCCGCCGCGGCGATCGCACCTTCGGCGATCTCCTCTTTGAGGGGCTGGTTGGCATGTACGTACCGGGCGCCTCGCAGGAGGCTGGCGAGAGCCGCGATGAAGCTGGCGCCGGCTGCGAAGTCGAAGGCGAGGTGGAGCCCGTTCGAGAAGGCCGGGGCGATGAGGCTCGGGAAGAACTTCCGCCCGGTCACGTAGGAGAGTTGGTGAGGGCTCAGATGCTTGAGGGCACCGATCGGTCCGAGCAGCTCTTTTATCGGGTTGAAGCCCAGAAAGGCCGAGAAGAGGCTGCCGATCGGCGGTTCGCTCGCCACCGCCCGGGCCGGGCCGGCTGCCACCCCGGCGGCAGTGAGTCCCTGGAAGAGGTGGGTCGGCAGCTCGGCTGCCAGCCCGAGGGTGACGATGGTGAAAAAGAGGCCCATGGAGAGCACCGTCGCGGCATTCTGGAAGGTGTTGAGCATCCCCGCTCCAGCCCCTCGCTGCTCGGGCGGCAGGCTGTTCATGACGGAAGCCAGGTTGGGCGAGAAGAAGAGACCCATCCCGACCGCGAAGAGGAAGATGAGGACCGCGAAGACCGGGTAGCTGAAGTTCATAGGCAGGATCTCGAGCAGCAAGAAGGCGGCGCCCGAGAGCGTGAGTCCCACCGTCGCGAGGCCCCTGGCGCCGAGGCGGTCGGAGAGGACGCCCGAGATCGGGCCCATGATGAGGAATCCGAGCGTGAGCGGAACCATGGCGATGCCGGCCCAAAGTGGCGTCTGGGCGAAGCTGTAGCCGTGCTCGGGCAGCCAGATCCCCTGTAGCCAGATGATGAGCATGAACTGCATACCGCCCCGGCCGAGGGCTCCCAGTAGGGCCGCGATGTTGCCGGCCGTGAAGGCCCGGATGCGAAACAGGTTGAGGCGGAACATCGGCTGGGGGACGCGGGTCTCGATGAAGACGAAGAGGACGAGGACGGCGACGCCGCCTATCACGCCCGCCAGGACCCACGGGTTGGTCCAGCCAGTCGAGTGCCCTCCGTAGGGAAGCAGCGAGTAGACGATGCCCGTCAGGACCGCAATCAGCCCGACGGCGAAGGTGACATTGCCGAGCCAGTCGATCTTGGAGGGGATCCGGACCCCGTTGTCCTGCAGCTTCAAATAGGCCCAGATGGTGCCGAAGAGGCCGAAGGGGACGGAGACGAGGAAGACGAGGTGCCACTGGACCGGCCCGAGCACGCCGCCAAGGATGAGGCCGAGGAAGGAGCCGCTTACGGCGGCGATGCCGTTGATTCCCATGGCCTTGCCTCGCTCGTTGACCGGGAAGGCGTCGGTCAAGATGGCGCTCGAGTTGGCGAAGAGGAAGGCACCGCCGACCCCCTGGAAGACCCGCATGATGATGATCCAGAGGGCGCCGGCGGATCCGGTCATCCAGGTGACCGAGAGCAGGATGGAGAAGAACGTGAAGACGGCAAAGCCGAGGTTGTACATCCGCACCCGGCCGTACATGTCGCCCACCCGGCCGAGGCTCACGACGAGGACCGCGGTCACGAGCATGAATCCCATGAAGACCCACAGGAAGTACGAGGTGTTCGCGGGCAGGAGGGGGTTGAGCCTGATACCCCGGAAGATGTCGGGCAGCGAGATGAGCAGGATCGACTGGTTGATGGTGACCATCAGGATCCCGAGCGTGGTGTTCGAGAGAGCGATCCACTTGTACTCGAGCCGCCCCCTCGGGTTGGCTGCGTCGGCTTTCGTGACTGGCGAACGGTTGCTCACCGCTGCTTCGACCTCCCTCTGGCGCGTCAGGCGGAGAATCATACCAATAAACCTGACGTTGACGTGAGCGTCTGATTTCAGCCGATCCGGCGGGAGCGCTACTTGCTCCCTACAGTGAGGCGATGCTTCGCTTCACGACTCGCCCAGAGCTGACCGGAACCTTCGGAATGGTGGCGGCCACCCACTGGCTGTCTGCCCAGGCCGGGATGTCGATGCTCGAGCTCGGCGGGAACGCCTTCGACGCCGCCGCTGCTGCCGGCTTCGTGCTGCAGGTTGTGGAGCCGCACCAGAACGGTATCGGCGGCGAGGCCCCGATGGTGCTCTACTCGGCCAGCGAGGACCAGGTCTTCGTGGTCTGCGGGCAGGGCGTCGCTCCGAAGGGCGCCACGCTCGATGCCTTCGACCAGCTCGGGCTCGACCTCGTGCCCGGTGCCGGCCTCCTGGCGGCTTGCGTCCCGGCGGCCTTCGGCTCCTGGCTGTTGCTCCTAGAGCGATTCGGCACCATGAGCCTTCGCCAGGTCATCTCCCCTGCTCTCGGCTATGCGCGTGACGGCTTTCCGACCGCCCCGATCCTGAGCCGCGTCCTCGGCGAGATTGCAGCCCGTCTGCGCGAGGAGTGGCCCACGAGCGCCGAGATCTGGCTGGCTGACGGCGTGCCGCAGCCAGGCCAGAAGATCAGAAACCCCCTGCTTGCCGCCACCTACCAACGCCTCGTCGACGAGGGCGAGGCAGCCGGCAGCTCACGGGAGGCCCAGCTGGAGGGAGCCCGGCGGGCCTTTTACGAGGGGTTCGTCGCCGAGGCAATCGGCGAGTTCGCAAAGACGCCCCAGATCGATCCGCACGGTCGGCATGCCGGGTTCATCACGCCGGGCGACATGGCCGCCTGGAGGGCGAGCCTCGAGCCTCCTGTCAGCTACCCCTACCGCGACTTCGAGGTCTTCAAGACCGGACCGTGGGGACAGGGCCCGGTCATGTTGCAGCAGCTGGCGCTCCTCTCCGGCTACGACATCGCCTCGCTCGGCGAGGGCAGTGCAGAGCTCATCCACCTCGTGACTGAGTGCTCGAAGCTGGCCTTCGCCGACCGGGACGCCTACTACGGCGATCCGGCCTTCACCGACGTCCCGCTCGACGTGCTCTTGTCGGATGACTACAACTCCGAGCGGCGGCGACTCGTCGACGAGGAGGCGAGCCTCGAGCTCCGCCCGGGCCGCCCAGGCGGCCGCACGCCGACGCTGCCGGACTGGCGAGAGGTGGCTGCTACCCCGCGGGGCGACGACGCGAGGACCGGCGACCCGACCGCTGGACCTACCAAGGCCGACAACGACACGGTCCATCTTGATGCGGCTGACCGCTTCGGCAACCTGATCTCCTGCACACCAAGCGGAGGATGGCTCCAAAGCTCACCGGCGGTCGCCGGGCTCGGCTTCTGCCTCGGAACGCGGGGGCAGATGTTCTGGCTCAAAGAGGGGCTGGCCACGACGCTTCGTCCGGGTGCCCGGCCCCGCACGACGCTCAGCCCCTCGCTGGCCTTTCGGGACGGAGAGCCCTACATGGCCTTCGGCACCCCCGGCGGCGACCAGCAGGACCAGTGGCCCCTTCGAACATTCCTCTACCACGCTGACCTCGGGCTCGATCTGCAGGCTGCGATAGACGCCTCGATCTGGCACCACCAGCACTTCTACGACTCGTTCTACCCACGCCAGTTCGCCCCGGGCTCGCTTCACCTCGAAGCCTCGCTCGGGCAAGAGACCATCGCGGCGCTAAAGGGGCGAGGCCACCGAGTGACAGAGGCGGGCCGCTGGAGCCTCGGGCGCCAGACGGCCGTCCGCCGATCGTCGGACGGCTTGCTCCACGCCGCCTCCGACCCTCGCTCCTCGCAGGCCTATGCGGTCGGCCGCTAGGTCAGCCTGGAGGGCTCGAAGCTCTCGCCGAGCACCCACTCCGCGAGAAATGAGAGGACGGTCTCGTACCATACGACGATGTCGCCGGGTTGCATGATCCAGTGCCCCTCCTCGCCGAACCAGAGGAACTTCGCCTCGACGCCCCGCCTGGTGAGCTCGGCCCACAGCCGGAGCGACTCGCCCACAGGGCAGCGGTAGTCCTTCTCGCCGTGGATGAGGAGCATCGGGGTGGTGATGGCGTCGACGTAACGGTCCGGTGACCACCTGGCATACAGCTCCGGGTTGGTGTCTGGATAGCCCCACTCGTCTGCCCAGAAGGCCGGCCAATCCGTCGTCGCCTGGAACTGCTCGAGCGACCAGAGGCTGGCGTGGCTCACGATGCACTTGAAACGATCGGTGTGCCCGGCGACCCAGTTGGCCATGTAGCCACCGTAAGAGCCGCCGAGGGCGGCTGTCCGTTCGCCGTCGATGTCGTCTCTCGCCACGGCGGCATCCGTGATGGCCATCAGGTCGTCAAAGGGAGCCCCGCCCCACTGTCCCCAGCCTCGCTCGATCATCTTCTGGCCGTAGCCGGTCGAGAGCGCCGGGTCGGGCATGAGCACTGCAAAGCCGCGGGCCACGAGCAGCCAGGCGTTCCAGCGCCAGGTCCAGTTGTTCCAGGAAGAGACCGGGCCGCCGTGGATGAAAAGGGCGAGCGGAGCGGGCGAGGAGGCACTGGCACCCTCGGGAAGCACCAGCCATCCCCGGATCGCCGTCCCGTCGGCCGCGGTCGTCTCGACCTCCTCCAGGCGTCCTGGGAATGACTCGATGGCGCCGGGCGCCTCGATGTGGCGAGGCTCGGCGGCCGGCTCTCCGCTCAGGTGGACCACCTGGGGCGCTGAGTCGACAGCCGCCCGTATGGCCAGGTAACCCCCGCCATAAAGAGCGATCGGTGAGGAGTAGGAGCCTTCGCCCGTCAGCCGGGTCACCCGCCCGCTCTCGAGGTCGATCAAAAGAAGGGGCGCCCTGCCGCCGAGGTCGGTGACGGCCACGATGGACTTCCCATCTCCCGAGAAGACCACGGAGTGCAAGTGGGGCTCGTCGCCGACCTCGATGACCCGGCCCTCGCCAGTCCTCAGATCGACGACGTAGGCCTCTACCACCTGGGGTCCCTCGATCGTGGCTCGCGAGCTCCTGGTGGTCGCCACGTACCTGCCGTCGGGCGAGAAGCAGAGCCCGTCGAAGTGGTACTCACCCGCTTCGTAGCTCACGAGCAACCGGCGCTCGCCGCTCGAGGTGTCGATTGCGACGAGGT
Source organism: Actinomycetes bacterium (assembly GCA_021803215.1). GTDB lineage: Bacteria > Actinomycetota > Acidimicrobiia > Acidimicrobiales > Bog-793 > JAJZLV01. Next base: position 7,962 of record JAJZLV010000123.1, read on the forward strand.
CGGTGCGGTAGCGACCGGCGTCGAGGCTCACCCGCCAGGTCACGACCGCGGTCGAGCCGTCCGGCGAGAGGGCGACAGAGCCGTCGAAGAGAGCTTGACCGGCCTCCGGCGTGATGTCGCGCAGTGCCACCGGCCCGTCTGCTCCCTCGGGCAGGTCGAGTGAGAATAGATGGGTCTCGTCGGGTCCGACATAGCTGTCCCAGTGGCGGACCGGCAGGTCCTCGTAGAGCGCCGCGTTCACCTTCTTCTTCTTGCGCTCCTCCCACCAGGCCTTGTCCTCGTCGTCGCTCGCCACGCGGGGAGCGACGCGGGCCGAAACGAGGACCCGGTCGGAGGAGTCGGCCGTGAAGATGCCAGTGATGCCGCCCGGCCGGGTGGCGACCGTGAAGGCCTCTCCGCCCGCGACCGGCAACAGGAAGAGCGAGCTCTCCCCGGCCTCCTCACTGCCCTCGGTGGCGGGCCGGCCGGAGAGAAAGAGCAGGCGGCCGTCTCGAAGGCAGGCGGCTGCGCTCTCGCCCTCTTTCGAGCGCGTCAGCCGGACCGCTGGAAGGGTGCCGTTCGGATCGAGGCGGTAAAGGGAGGTCACGAAGCGCCCCCTCTCCTCGTCGAGCGCTGCGACCCCGGCCACCATCGTCTCGCCGTCCCGGCTGGCAACCAGGTAGGAGAGCCGCGGCTGAGCGACGAAGTCAGAGGGCGAGGAGAAGACAGAAGTCGGTGGCTCAGTGTCCGTAGGAGGCATGGCCGAATCCTCGCCGCTCATCGGTGCCTGGTCAACAGGCCGTGGTCGAGTCTCCGGCTCCAGCTCGGGCGTGGGGCAAGAGCCGTGGGAAGCAGCCAGGAGCCGAGGGCACAGATGCCGGCACGCCAACTTCCTCGAGAGAGCTGTGAGCTCTTTGTTCGCCGTGAGCCCGCCTCCTGGCAGCGGCTGGTCGCCAGCCGCAGGCCGGCCGATCCGCGCGGGGCTGTTCCCCGCCAACTGGGCTCAGGTCCTGTCGACAACGCGCCTACCCCGGTGAAGCCCAGGGCTTCGAGCCCCTCCGGCCTCCCAGGTCGGGCTGGATGCCCGCTTTCTTCACCGAGCCGCAAGCTCTCGCTTGGAAGCGCCCTCAGTCCGCCCGGGCGATCTGACCGAGCCGTGGTCTCTATTCACAGAGGAGGGCGGCGCTTTACTGGGCAGTCTGTCGGGGTCCTTGAGCGAGGGGTCCGAGGCCGCGTCGCCTGAGGCGGAAAGCCGTTGTATCGCACGAGCCCTCGCGGGGTAGATGCTCTCGGGCAGGAGAGATAGATGACCACAGTCGCCAGCGAGCAACCTCGGTTTCTTCACCGGCCCAAGCACCACCAGGCGCTGCTCATCGCTTTGGCGCTGACACTCCAGCTCGCAGCTGCGGCCGGCGTCGCCGACATCGCCGGCTTCCACTCCGTCGCCCTGGCGGCCGAGCACTTCGACCCAGCCTGGCTGCTCGGAGTGGCCGGCGGTCTGCTCGTCTCGTTCGTCGGCTACCACTTCGCCTACCAGGGCATCTTCAAGGCAGGCGGGCAGCCTTTGCTCTCCCCGTCCCAGCTGCGGGCGGTCGTCTGTGCCGGCTTCGGCGGCTTCCTCGCCCACTCCGGCGCCGCGGTCGACCACTACGCCCTCAGAGCTGCCGGCGCCGGCGAGAGGCAGGCCCGGATCCGGGTCTGGGCGCTCGGTGGTCTCGAGCACGGGCTTTTGTCGATACTGGGCCTTCTCGCCTCTGTCGTCGTGCTCGTACTCGGCTACCACAGCCCCCCGGCCAACGTGACGCTGCCTTGGGCCGTCATTCCTCTCCCGGGCTTTCTCGTCGCTTTCTACCTCGCCCGGCGCTTCGGGCCGAACCTGCGTGAGCGGCCCGGTTGGCGGGGCGTGGCAGGCGACTTCCTCGGCGCTATCTCATTCATCCGCCGTCTCTTCGAGCGCCGGTCGGAGTGGAGCTCGCTTCTCGGCATGGAGCTCTTCTGGATCGCCGACGGCTTTGCCGCCTGGGCGGCGCTCGCCTGCTTCGGCTACCACATGAACGGGGCCCGGCTGGCGGTCGGCCTCGCCACCGGAGCGGTCTTTACCCGCCGGACCGGACCGCTCGCCGGCTCGGGGGTGCTGAGCCTCGTGCTGCCCCTCACCTTGTGGTACTCCGGTGCTCCGCTGCCGATCGCCCTCCTCGGGATCTTCCTGTTCTGCCTCATAAGCGTCTGGGTCCCTATGCCCGTCTCCTTCGCGGCCCTCCGCACCCTTCGCCGCCTCGGTGAGAAGCCGGCTGCGCGAGGAGAGCCCGAGCCCAGCCACTCCTCGGACCAGGAGGCCGAGAGCAAGCGGGTGGCCGGGACAACCGGCTAGCCCCGTGTTCCGCACCTGAATCGGTCAAGGACGCGATCAATCGCTCGTGATGTTCTTCCGCGCGCCCTGACTGACCTGCGATGTTCTGCCGTATCGTCACCAGTTCAGGCACAACGCTCCGGTCGTCGTGTAGGGCCAACTATTGATCAGCCCATGTCCCAATGTCTGACTGAATAACATGCTTGTAATCCGTTCTCGGCTGGCGTAGTGTAGGGCCAACGAACGG
>JAJZLV010000131.1 GCA_021803215.1 Actinomycetes bacterium
CCGGCCGGCCAGCGACCCCGGGGCGCGGCCGGCCGGGCGGCGAGAGCCTTCCGGCCCGCCGCGTCGGCGTCGGGCGGCAGGCAGGCTCGGCGAGGAGCAAGGGGGCCGCCTGAAGAGAGCCGGCCAGGGGTTCGAGCTCTCGGGGCCGGGAGGCCGCCAGGGCCCGCAGACGCCTGCGAGCGAGCGACTCGAGCTCCCGCTCGAGCCAGGCATCCGCATAGGAGCGGGCCGAGGGCGCCGGCTCGAGGCCGGCCTCGAGCCAGATCTTCTGGTGGCGGGGAGGATAGGAGACGAGCTCTTCGGCCAGCACGTTCCAGTGCGACGGGGGCCCCTCGGCTCCAAGCTTGCCCGGGCGGAGCGGGCGGAGCCTCGCCCGGCTCGAGGCCGCCGGCGCCGGCTCCCTCTCCTCCCACCTCTTCTCAGCTGCTGCTCCCACTGTTCCTCCTCCCCTCACGATCGGGGCGGTCGGGCGTACATGTGTTCGAGCCATCATCCAACCACGAACGTTCGTTCGCTGTCAACAGATTCTCGAACGCACGTTCCTCGAACGAATGTTTGTATCTGCCCGTCGAACCGGTTACCCTGAGCCGGTCCGACCACGAGAGGAGATCGGCATGGCCGAGAGCGCGCTCGCCGGGAAGCGGCGGAGCATCTTGGAGTTCATCGCGGAGCAGATCCGCCAGCGGGGCTATCCCCCCTCGGTGCGCGAGATAGGAGAGGCCGTCGGTCTCACCTCCTCCTCGACCGTGCACACCCATCTGAAGGTGCTGCAACGGGACGGCTACCTGCAACGAGACCCCACCAAGCCGCGAGCCATCATCGTGAACTTCGAGCCGAGCTCGGGGGCCGCTATGCGTGTGAGGCCGGCCTCGCACGTCCCGCTCGTCGGCGAGGTGGCGGCCGGCACCGGGGTGCTCGCCGAGCAGAACGTCGAGCAGGTGCTGCCGATCCCGGAGGACTTCACCGGACCAGGCGAGCTCTTCATGCTCCGGGTCCGAGGTGACTCGATGATCGAAGCCGGGATCTTCGACGGCGACTACGTGGTCGTTCGCCACCAGCCCACAGCCGAGCTCGGTGAGATCGTGGTGGCCGGCATCCCCGGTGAGGAGGCCACTGTGAAGATCTTCAAGCGCCGGCGCAACAAGGTCGTCCTCGTGCCCGCCAACCCGAGCTTCTCGGAGATCGAGCTCGCCCCCGACGAGGTGACGATCTACGGAAAGGTGGTGACAGTCCTCCGTCGGCTCTGAGCTGTTAACGCAAGCTGCGCCACCTGGCTCACCGCAGGCCCGACTGCGGCCCAACTGGGGCAGACGCGGCTGTCGGCGCCGGCCCAGTTGCCGGGAGCGCGAACGTGCGGAATGACAGGGGCGCCGCTGCCCGGAGGGCGGCGGCCTGCTCGGCCAGGCGCTCGCTCGAGCTCGAGGCGCTGATCCCCACCACCTCGAAGGAGTCGCTCGACTGGACCAGGCCTGTCGCCTGGGTGCCGATCGAGCCGGCGATGGCGATGCGGCGTCGCTCACCCATTTGACCTCTGGGATCAGTCTCGCGAGAGTGATCGTGTGAGCCTGTCGCGTCTGGTCGTCCTGGGTCTTCTCGCCGAGCACGGCCCGCTGCACGGCCACCAGCTCCGGCTGGCAGCTGAGGCGCGAAACGTCGAATCCTGGGGTGGGGTGGGCCCCGGCGCCCTCTACCGCGAGCTGCACCAGCTCGAGGCCGAAGCCCTGATCGAGCTCGTCCGCAGCGAGCAGGTCGGAAAGCGTCCCGCCCGCACCGTCTACCGGGTGACCGACGCCGGGCGCGAGGCACTGCGGGCACTTCGCGCCGAGACACTCGGCGCGTTCGCCCGTCCCCCCGACCCGGTCGGCGTCGCCCTGCTCTTCGGCGGTTCGGATTGCCCCGAGGAGCTGCTCGGGGCACTGGGACGTCGTCACGAGGCGGCGCTCGCCGCCCTTAGTGCCCTCATGGCCAAACGAGCCTCCCTCGAGGAACAGGGCGTGCTCAGCCTCGCCGGCGCGGCGGTGTTCCGCCGCGCCGAGCTGTACCTCGAGGCCGAGCTGGCCTGGCACGAGGAGTGCCCCTCGGTGCTTGGCGGGGAGGCCGCCAGTGATCGCCCCAACGCCTGCGTCGCCCGAGGTCCCAGCGTCGCCCGAGGTCCCAGCGTCGCCCGAGGTCCCAGCGTCGCCCGAGGTCCCAGCGTCGCCCGAGACGGTGCCGGTGGCATCGGACCGACCCGGCGTGAGGCCGCCGGCAGCTCCGCAGCGCGCAGGACGGGAGGGACGACGCGATGACGAGCGAGGTGTCCGCCGGGCCAGCACTCAGCGAGAAGCCCAGACTCTCGACCCACACCGGTCTCGCCATGGTCGTCGTCATGACCGGGGTCCTCATCACCGCGGTGGACACGACGATCGTCGTCTTGGCGCTCCCCGAGATCGAGCGTGGCTTGCACGTAGCGCTCTCCTCGGTCATCTGGGTCGTGATCGGCTACCTGCTCGTCATTACCCTGCTCGCCACCCAGGTCGGCCGGCTCGGGGACATGTTCGGACGGGTGCGGATGTACGAGGCGGGGTTCTTTGTGTTCGTCCTCGGCTCGCTGTTGTGCGCGCTGGCCTGGAACGAAGGGGCCATCATCGGCTTCCGGATCCTGCAGGGCGTCGGCGGGGCGTTCGTCACCGCCAACAGCGGGGCGATAATCGCCGACCTCTACCCGGCCGAGCGGCGCGGTCGGGCCTACGGCTACAACGCCGTGGGCTGGAGCCTCGGAGCGGTCCTCGGCATCGTCCTCGGCGGCTTGATCGTCACCTACATCTCGTGGCGCTGGATCTTCGGGATCAACGTGCCGATCGGTGCCGGTGCGCTGATCCTGGCGACGAGGGTCCTGCACGACCACGGCCAACGCGCTCGGCGCCGGCTCGATCTCCTCGGCATGGTCACCCTCGGCCTCGGCCTGTTCGGGGTGCTGTGGGCCATGACCACGCTCGCCACCTCTTCCCTGGATGCTACCGTCCTCGGCTATCTCATCGGCGGGGTGGTGCTCATCGGTGTCTTCGTCGTCGTCGAGGCACGCCAGCGCGAGCCGATGCTCGACCTCTCGCTGTTCCGGGTCCCAACTCTCTCGCCCACCCTGCTCGCCTCGCTGTTCCAGGGGCTCGCCAACTTCGCCGTGCTGTTCTTGGTCATCATGTACCTCCAAGGACCCCGCGGGCTCTCTCCAATCCACGCCTCGTTGCTCTTGGTCCCCGGCTACGTCGTCGGCTCAGCCATCGGCCCGTATGCCGGGCGCCTGGCGGACCGGCTCGGACCGGTGCTGCCGGCGACCGTCGGGCTCGGTGTCCAAGTGGTCGCGCTGCTCATCTACGCGCAGCTCTCGATCGGGAGCGGCCTGTGGCTCGTGGTCGTGGCGAGCGTTGTAAACGGGGTCGGGGCAAGCAGCTTCTTCCCGGCGAACTCGGCGGCGGTGATGAAGGCCTCCCCGCCCGAGGTGTTCGGGGTCTCCTCGGGGATGCTGCGAACCTTCGCCAACATCGGCATGGTCTTCTCGTTCGCCGTGGCGATCCTCGTCGCCTCCCGCTCGATCTCCAAGCATCTCGCCTTCGCCATCTTCGTCGGCACGACCACGCTCCACGGTCATGTGGCGGTCGCCTTCACCACGGGGCTCCACGCCGCCTTCTACGCCTCGATGAGCTTCATGGCCCTAGCCGCCCTCCTTTCGGCCTCGAGGGGCCGCCGAGCGCGCCTGACACCTCCGCCCCCGCACTAGCGGCAACTCCAAACGACGGTGTAGTGGTCTCTCGCAAAGCCTCGCTCAGCCAGAAAGGGGCGAGACGACGGCGAGGTAGGCCCAGAGGGGCGGTGCCACAGGCGGGTCCCACCACCTCGAACCGGGCGCAGCAGCTCTCCCCGCTCGCAGAGACAGGGCGTTCACCCAAATCCAGCGACCGGCTCTCTCCCGCCAGACCCCGCTCGGCGAGTCGTGTGGTACCAGCCCTGCCTGCACCCGTCGTCTCACCTCCCGCGCCCCATCTCCGAGTCGAGGTGGGGCCCCCAAAAAAGGCCCCTTCTCGGACCGGTGCCGGCCGGTGCTGGACGCCGACAGCGCCATCGCGTTGAGCTGTGGCCCATCATCGACCGGGACTTGAACGCCGCGACCAACCTCGACTCCCTGGTGGAGTCCGTCACAAGCATCGGTACCGCCACTGGGGCGGGAACCGGCCGGGGAAAGCTCCCGGTGAACGCGCAGGGAGAGGAGAGGTTCATGGGCTCGCCCAGGTGCTCCTCGACGAACTGCGAAGACGGCACCAGCTCCGAGCTGGACAAGACCGTCACCGCCACCTCGCAACAGGTGGCTCCGAAGCCCCTCCTCGTCGGAAGTGACAGATGAGACAGATTTCGGAACGGTCCGAGCGCACATGCCCCGTCGCCGGGCTCGCCTCGCAAGCCGGCGCCTGCCGATCAGCACCGATGCTGCATGGTGGCCGGTGAGAGAGCCTTGGGGGTGTTGCTCTTTCATCCGGGACAGCCAGTGCTCAGCTCCCCACCTGGAACGTGTGTGCTGTGTCGAGCACTTCTCCGGCACTTCTCTCGGAGCAGTCGCGAACCCTGGAGTCGCAGCTCTCGCCTTCTCGCCCGGGCCCATCACCTCGTAGACGCTCCCAGTGCCCGATGTGCACAGATCCGTCCTGTTCGACGTGGCGGAGGCGTTGTACTCATGACGGAACTGCGGCAGGCGCCCACCGCCGAAGGATCGGCCGGCTCACGTGCGGGCCGCGTCGGCGAGCGGCACGGTCGGCACCGGACCGAGTACTTCGGCGAAGAAAGCGAGCAGCCTGCCCCAGGCGTCGCGTGCCGCCTCGGGCCGGTAACTCGGCCGGGTGTCGTTGAAAAAGGCGTGGGGTGTCTCGGGGTAGACGCGCAGCTCCCGGTCGCACCCGGCCTTTTCGAGCGCCTCGTCGAAGGCGGTAAGGCCTGCGACGATGCGGGGGTCGTCGGCCCCGTAGAAGCCGCGGACGGGGCAGCGCACCCGGGCGACGTCCTCGGCTGCCGGGGACGCACCGTAGAAGACGACCGCGCCGGCGATGCCGGCCTCGGCCCAGGCGAGCTGGGCCGAGAGCCCTCCGCCCATGCAGAACCCGACCGAGCCGATGCGGCGTCCGGCGCACGCCGGGTGGGCCTGCAGGTACCCCAGCGCGGCCTGCAAGACCTCCATGTGGCGCGAGGGGTCGCCGCCGGCGCCGCCGAAGAGCGCTCCGATCGTCTCTCCCACCCGCGTCCCTTCCTCTGGGGATAGGCCGCCCAAGGCCTCGGCTCTACGGGCCTCGTCTCCGAGGACCGCCATCCACTGCTGCGGGGGGATCGAGTTCAAGAAGGCCTTGGCGGCCTCGACGCGCTCTGGCGCGAGCACCGGTGGCCTTCCCCCGCCGGCGGAGTACAGGTCTGGGGCCAATGCCAGGTACCCCGCACTCGCCAGCCGCTCGGCCAGGTCGGCGATGTGGCCGTCGACGCCCCACACCTCTTGGATGACGACGACCCCGGGAACCGGCGTCTTAGCGGGCGCCGGGCGTGCCAGGAAGGCAGCGACCGACCCCGCCGGGCTCTGATAGTCAACCCACTCGCGCACGAGCTCCATCTGCTCCTCCTTGGTCTGGTGCTGGTTCTCGATCTTCGGCGCCGAGCCCGTCACGGCGGGCAGGCCCTTGCGTGCAGGTCGATTCCGACCCCGCCCCCACACGACGCCCGGCGCCCATCTGCCCGCGGACTCTCCTCACGCTGGCTCAGCTGCTTCGCCGACGAGCGCATCGGCGCTCCCGCGGGCGAGGGTGATCGGCTCGGAGCCACCGGCGAGGCGGTCGGGCTCGCCGTGGCCGTCGAGCCACTGCTGGACGTGGCGGTAGGCGGCACTGGCGAGCAGGTGGCCATGGGCAAAGTCGAAAGGTGAGGGTGCCTCGAGGGCCGGCGATGGCACGACCACGACCAGGCCGCCTTTGGCAGCCGCCTGGCGTCTTGCCGCCGCCAGCCGTTCGTGCTCCAGCCTCGCGGTGGCAAGCGACAGGCTGTTCATGGCCATCGCCACCGCACCACGGGGCGGTCGGCGGGCGGGCGCCGTGGCGGTCGTGAGCAGGTAGACGGTATCGGCTCCCAGCTCCAAGGCCTCGATGACCGGCCACCCGGCGGCCAGACCGCCGTCTATCAGCCACCGCCCGTCGAGGCGCACGGGGGGGAACAGCCCCGGGATGGCGCTGCTCGCCGTCAGGGCATCGACGACGTCGCCCTGGCGCAGGACTACCGCCTCTCCGCTCAGCGCGTCCATGGCCACCGCAGCAAAGGGCACCGGGGCGTCCTCGATGCGCTCGATGGGAAGCCACCGGCGGATCAGCTGGCGCAGGCGAGTGGTCGACACGAGGTGGTCGCGCACGCCGAGGAACCCGGCCAAGGCGCGGACGATGTCGAAAGGAAACGCCTGGCGGCGCGACAGCCCGCTCCAGGCCGCTTGCAGCTCGCGGGCTCCTTCTGCTCCGGGATGCGTAGCGCAGAAGGCGGCGTTGAACGCGCCCACCGAGGTGCCCACCAGCAGGTCGGGCTCGACTCCCGCCTCGAGCAGCGCGCGCAGCGCCCCTGCCTGCATCGCCCCGAGGTTCCCGCCCTCCGACAGGGCGAAGGCGACCGTCACCGCTACCGCCCGATCTCGCCGAAGACGCCCGCGCGAGCCGAGGACCCCCGACGGGGCGGGCGCACGAAGACCCGCCCCACGTGGCGGCTACCGACGAGCCTCGACCGCCGGTCGGAAGGTAACGGCCGCGGCGTCATGGAGCCTCGGTTCGCCGCGTCGGGTGGGCGATCGCCTGGGGCGAGGCATTGTCGGGCTCGTCCTCGTCAACGAGGGCCTCGAGCAGCCCGAGCGCCGCGGCCAAAGTGGCGCGCTCTGACCGGTTGAGGCGCTCCAACCTGCTGGCCAGCCAGGCGTTGCCCTTCTGGCGGTGCTGGTCGAGAACCTCCCGGCCGTGGGGGGTGATCTCCAGGTTCACCCCCCGCCGGTCGGTCGGGTGGCGCCGTCGCTCGACCAGACCGGCGTCTTCGAGCCGGTCGGCCAGGCGGGTCGCGGCCGAGGACGGCAGGCGTTCGGCCTCGGCCAGCGCCCCGATGGCAAGCTCGCCATGGACCGCGACCGTGGCCAGCGCCGAGTACCAGGAGATGCTCGGCCCCGGAGGATCCTGCCGGCGGAGCTGGCGGCCGAGGCGGATCATCGCCACGCGGGTGCGCTCGGCAAGGGCCGCCGACGCTGGAACGCCGCCCTCGTCTGTCGGCGTCACTCGAGCCATCGTTCCCTCGCCAGCAATCACCGGTCGGCTCCTTCCTCGGGAGAGACGCAGCACTAATATACCATTGATAGATACTACTATCAAAAGCAACTATCAACAGCAGTGACTGGGCTCGCCTGATCACGCAGCCGCCGACGACGACCGGTCGGGTTCGTGCTGGTGCTCGGCGTCGACGGCTCGGCGCCGTCACCGTCACAGGCGTCGGAGATCCCTCGGGGCCTCGCAGCTTCGGCGCCGGACCCCTCTCACCGACAGCAATTCCTCGTTGAGTGCGACCTGCCCGCCCGGCGCCGAGGCTGCCCCGTGTCGCCCGTGTCGCCCGTCACCCCTGCTGCCAGCATGCGACCGGGGCTCGCCTCTCCGGCTCCCGGCCACCCGGTGAACAGATGCTGGAGCCGTTCTGAGTCGGCCGATGGCCGACCATGACCAACTTCAGTAGTAACGGCTGGAGCGGCTTTTGACCAGCTCGTCGCCGAGCCATCGGCCGGCGCGGCAAGAGCCCGGCTGCGATCCGCTCCACGGCTCATGAGAGAGGAGACCAGCTGGGCCCTGGTCCCAGAGAGAGCCTGTCAGAAAAGACGCGTCAGAGAGAGGCATTTCACCGACTCTGCGGCGTTGTCGGGAGCTTGCTCGCCGGCTCGCCGCGCGCCGCCTGGCCGGCACCGGTGCAATCCTCCCCGCGGCGGCTTTTGTACCACGACCTCCAGACGAGGCGGTGGAGCGGGACGACCCTCGGCACGTCCCGCAGGCCGGGGATGAAGGGCACGGCCAGAAGAAGCAGCGTCGCCAGACCGGTCATGTAGACAGCGATCATGTCGACGTTCGGCGAGCTCGAGAAGCCTGGCACCTCGTACCAGAGGGTGTAGAGCCAGAGCCACGGCTGGCCCGGGTAGCTGCCGGTCTCGTTCATGACGCCCCACTGGTCTCCGGTGAGGTGCTGGGACTTGGCCAGATTCGAGAAGTAGTTACCGTCCTCCAGAAAGAGGAGGGGCTTTGTGTAGTTGGTCCCGTAGAAGGGCTGCTGGGCGAGCAGGTCTGCGTCGAGCGCCCCTGAGCGGGCCATCGAGAGCTCGGCCCGCATGAGGCTCGGTACCGGGCCGTCGGCCGCGGCGGGGACGCGGGGCACGCCGCTCGAGAAGGTGACCTTCTTCTCGGCCTTCAGGTAGGCGCCGGCCCAGGCCTTCTGCCTCGCGGGTGGGGCGGCCTCGTAACTGTCGAGCGCGGCCCGCAGCCGCGGGTCGTCGCGGGCGTCGATGCCAAGCGGTGAGAGGACGAACGTCTTGGCGGCATCGATGGGCGTGCGGACACCAGCCAGCAGCTGCCAGGAGATCCCGAGGCGCTGCACGTGGCGAGAGCCGTGGTTGTACGGCGGCCCGTAGGTGGCGGTCTCGCTCGTTCCCGCCAGCTCGCTCGCCGCCGTTCCGAGGAAGTCGGCCGGTGCCACCTTGGCCCACGACTGGACCGTCACGGGCGGCTCGTCGGGCGAGGAGAGGATGCCGGACAGCAAGAGGACCAGCAGCAGCACGACGGTGCCGGCGATCGTCGCCTCTTTCAAGATGTCGTAACGGCGGACCGGCCCCTTCCAGTCCTGGGCGTCCCCGATCGCCGCCTGGCGGCGGGCCGCCCGGCCGGCCGGGCGGTGCTCGGGAAGCGGGTGCGAGACCCCCCGGACACGGACGAGGAGGATGTGGGCTCCCACGAGGGCGAGCAGGAGCACGGGAAGCAGCACGATGTGCCACATGAGCATCTGGCCGAAGTTCATGAGGTTGAAAAAGGCCCCGAGCCCGAGCGAGTTGATGGCGTCCTTGCCGTTGGTCGAGATCCACTGGGAGTCGAAGTTCTGCTGGGAGAGGTAGCCGGTGAAGCACTCGACGACCGAGGCGCCGAAGGCGACGACCCCTGTGATCCACGTGAGAGCCCTCTTGCCCCTCCAGGCAGCCATCCAGAACTTGCCCCAGAGGTGGATGACCATAAAGGCCATGAACAACTCGACGCTCCAGAGGTGGGTCGAGTTGAAGAAGTGCCCGACCGGGTTGTAGTGCCACCAGTCGGGACCGCCGAGGGCGAGCGCCGCCCCAGACAGGATCGCCATTGTGAGCGCCGCCAGCGTCGCAACGCCGAAGACGTAGATCCACGAGGCGACGTAGGCAGGCTGGCTGTCAGGAAGCAGCTTGCCGGGCGGCAGCAGCTTCAAACCGAGGTTGCGCACCCGGGCGGTCCACATCTTGGCGGCTTCTGGGTCGGCGTCGCTCGACGGGGCCCCCTCGCCGGCCTCGCCGTGGCCGCCCGGCGCCATCGTCTCGCTGTGACGGCCGGACGGGAACCTGACCAAAAGGGCCGCTCCGAAGATCACGACCATGACGCCGATGAGCGCCAGATTGGCCACAGAGACCTGGAAGATCGACCAGTGGAGATAGGTTCCCGGGCTGTTCATGAGGTGCGCACCTTCCTCGTGAGGTTCTCCGGCCAGCCTGACCTCTCGGCGGCTGGCCAGGTAGGGACTTTCGTCCTATCGCCTAGGGCCGAAGGTCCGGGCGTCACCCCGACCGCGGGAGGACGACCCCGCGCAGCGTCTCGTAGGCCCGCTCGAGCTGGGCCCGCTCGACCCGCTCGCCGGCGGTGTGGGCGAGCGAGGGATCGCCGGGCCCGAAGTTGGCGGCCGGCAGGCCGCGGGCCGAGAAGAAGCTCACGTCGGTCCAGCCGAGCTTCGCCTTCGGCGCCTGGCCGCTTGCCTCTACGAGGGCCGACAGGAGCGGGTGCGAGAGCCGGGGAGGGGCCGGGGCCGACTGGCTCTCGAGGCTCACCCCGAGCCAATCGGGGTCGCCGGCCGCCTCTGACACGAGGCTTCGCAGGGCCGAGAAGGCCTCCGCGGCCGTCCGGTCGGGGGCGAAGCGGTAGTTGAGCACGAGGCGGGCAGAGTCGGGCACGACGTTGCCGGCGACCCCCCCGGAGACGGCGACGGCCTGCAGGGCCTCTTTGTACCGGCAGCCCTCGAGGACCGGCTGGCGAGCCTCGTAGGACTCGAGGGCCGCCAGCACGGGCGCCAGGCGGTGGATGGCGTTCGCTCCCATCCACGGCCGCGCCGTGTGGGCCCGCTCGCCTTTGGTTTCGACAACCGCCCGCAGGACCCCCTGGCAGCCGGCTTCGACGAGAGAGCCGGTCGGCTCCCCGAGGACGGCCGCGTCGGCCTCGAGCCAGGCCGGCGCCGCCAGCTCCACCTCGCGCAAACCTGAATGCCGCTGGTCGACCTCCTCGCAGACGTAGAAGACGAAGCTCAGGTCGCAAACAAGGTCGCCGATGGCGGCCGGGTCGCTCGCCAGGCGGGCCAGCTCGAGGAAGACCGCCACTCCCCCCTTCATGTCGACCGATCCGATGCCGGCCAGCCAGTCGCCTTTGATGACAGGCTCCTCGTTCCCGTTCGCCGGCACCGTGTCGAGATGACCGGCCAGCATCAGCCGGGAGCGCTTCTCGAGGTTCGTGCGGGCACAGACGTTGTTGCCGAGGCGGGCGAGCTCGAGGTTGGCGGCCTCGCTTCGCAGCCTTCCCTCCACGAAGTCGGCGATCGCCTTCTCGCCGTGGCTGACCGAGGCGATGCCGACCAGCTCCGCCGTCTTCTGGAGCAGGTCGGCCGGCGGCGAGCCGCGACTCACGCCGAGACGCCGTGGGTCCGGAGGATCTCGTTCAGCTGGGACTTGTCGTGGCGCTCGCCCTCCTCGAGCCGGCGCAGGACGAGCACGCAGGGCAGGAAGAACTCCCCCCCGGCAAGCTCTCGCCGCCGAGAGGCCCCGACGGCGACCGACCAGGGCGGCACGACCCCGCGGGAGAGCTCCTCTCCGGTCTCGGCGTCGACGACCGGGATGGAGGGGTTGAGGATCGTTCCCTCGCCGAGCACCGCTCCCTGGCCGACTCGGGCACCCTGGGTCACCATGCAGCGGCTGCCGACGAGCACGTCGTCGCCGATCATCACCGGTACGGCGTTCGGCGGCTCGAGCACTCCTCCGATGCCGACCCCGCCCGAGAGATGGACCCTCTCTCCGATCTGGGCACAGGAACCGACCATCGTGCCCGCCCCGACCCGGGCTCCGATGTTGACGTAGCTCGGCATGAGGATCGCCCCGGGGCCTATGTACGAGCCCCAGCGGGCCGAGGCACCCGGCACGACGCGAACCCCCGCCTGCTCGTATCCCGTCTTGAGCGGCAGCTTGTCGGCGTACTCGAAAGGACCCGAGCGCGAGGTCTCGATCGAGGTGAGGAAGAAAAGGAGGAGAATCGCCTCTTTCAGCCACTCATGGACGACGACCTCGCCCGAGACGGTCGTCTCGGCCACCCGCGCCTCTCCGGTGTCAAGCAGGTCGATCGCCTCCCTCACGACGGCGTAGGCCTCCTCGTCGCCGGCGGCGAGCTCGCCCGCCGCCCGCCGCGCCGCCAGCTGGCGCACCTTCTCCCCGAGCTCTCCCATCACAAGGTCCCGGCGAGGCGGTCGGCGACGAGAGCGAGGCGCTCTGTCGGCTGCACAACGGCCAGGCGGACATAGTCGGCTCCCTCCGGTCCGTAGGCCTCGCCCGGGCTCACGATGGCGCCGGCCCGCTCGGCGAGGTACCGGCCGAGCTCGAAGCCAGAGCCGGAGCCATGACCGGCGAAGCGGTCGGGCGCCTTCACCCAGAGGTAGAAGGCGCCGGCCGGGACCTGCGCCGGGATGGAGGCCAGCGTGAGCGCCTCGGCGAGAGCAACGAGCCGCTCCCGGTAGGCCTTCCTTTGGGCCACCACGGACTCGTCGTCGTCGAAGGCGACGGCAGCGGCGTGCTGCACGGGACCGGGGACTATGAAGCCGGCATGCCGGCGCACCGCTGCCAGGTAGGAGACGAGGTCGCCGTCACCGGCGTAGAAGCCGGCTCGCAGGCCTGCCAGGTTGGAGCGCTTCGAGAGGGAGTGGAGGGCGAGGACGCCCTCGTTGCCCGACTCGAGGATGGTGTGCGGCGGCGAGCTCCAGCTGAACTCGGCGTAGCACTCGTCGGAGAGGACCAGCACGCCGTGCGCCCTGCCCCAGGCGGCCGCCTCCGACAGCTCCTCTATCTGGCCCGCCGGGTTGCCGGGCGAGTTGACCCAGAGGCAGAGAGCCCGGGAGGCGTCCCGCTCCGAGATGGCCCCGTAGTCGAGCCGTCCGTCCGGCCCGGCGGGCACGCGGACCGCTCGGCAGCCGGCCAGCACCGCGCCCATCTCGTAGGTCGGGTAGCTGAGCGAGGGGTACAAGACTGTGTCCCGAGCGGGGCTCCGCAGCCGCAGCCAGTGGGGCAGGCCGGCGACGAGCTCCTTGCTGCCGACACAGGCGGCCAACTCGTCGACCGGGGAGAGCTGCACGCCAAAGCGCCGCTCGAGCCAGCGGGCGGCTGCCTGGCGCAGCTCGGCCGAGCCGGCCGAAGGCGGATAGCCCCGCTCGGCCCCCGAGCTCGAGAGAGCGGCGACGACGGCCGGAGCCGGCGGGTCGCAGGGGGTGCCGATCGAGAGGTCGACCGCTCCGCCCGGCAGCTTCTCGGCGAGCTCGCTGAACTCGGCCAGCTTGTCGAAGGGGTAGTCGGGCGGGACGAAGCCGTCTCCCTCGGGGGCTCTCATCGGGTGACGTACTCGGAGAATCGGCGGGTGCCCCGCTCGTCCAGGCGCGCCTTTAGCAACACGGTCTCTCCTTCGTATCGTTCGTCGACCACCTCGCCCTCCCGGTGGACGGCAGCCACCACGTCCCCCCGGCCGACCGGGACGGAGAGGGCCACCACCCGGTCGTTCGACCGCAGGCGGTCTGCCACCTTTCGCAAGAGCTCGGCGACGCCCTGCCCGGTGCGGGCCGAGAAGACGGGAGCCCCGTCCTCGCTCGCCGACAGCTTGGCCGCCTCCTCGGGCGAGAGGTCGGCCTTGTTCACGGCCAGCAGCTCGGGCACCTCGCCCGCCCCGATCTCGGCCAGCACGGACCTCACGGCGGCGATCTGGCCCTCGGGGTCCCGGGCGGAGCCGTCGACCACGTGCACCAGCAGGTCGGCGGCGGTGACGACGTCCAAGGTGGCGTGGAAGGCGTCCACCAGCTGGTGGGGAAGCTTGCGCACGAACCCGACGGTGTCTGACATGAGCACCGTCTCTCCCCCCGGCAGCTCGAGGCGGCGGGTACGGGGATCCAGGGTGGAAAAGAGCCGGTTCTCGACGAGGACGCCGGCGTCTGTCAGCCGGTTCAAGAGCGTCGACTTGCCGGCGTTGGTGTAGCCGACGAGCGACACGGTGCGAAGCGCCCCGCGGCGCCTCGAGCGGTGCTGGGTCTGACGGGTCGATTCGAGCCCGTGCAGCTCGGTCTCGAGCTTGCGGATCCGACCCATGAGTCGCCGCCTGTCCTCCTCGAGCTTCGTCTCGCCCGGTCCTCGCGTCCCGATCCGGCCGGCCTGCTGGGAGAGCTCGGAGCCCCGGCCACGCAGCCGGGGGAGCCGGTACTGCAACAGGGCCAGCTCGACCTGGGCCCGGCCCTCCTCGGTGTGCGCGTTCTGGGCGAAGATGTCGAGGATGACGGCGGTGCGGTCGATCGCCGTCCGGCCCAGCAGCCGCTCGAGGTTGCGCTGCTGGGCCGGGGTGAGCTCCTCGTCGAAGACCACCGTGTCGGCGTCGACCTCCTCGGAGAGGTGGCGGAGCTCCTCGGCCTTGCCCCGTCCGATGTAGGTGGCCGGATCGGGCGCCTCCCGGCGCTGGACGATGCGGGCCACCTCGTCGGCCCCGGCCGTGTCGACGAGCAGGGCGAGCTCGTCGAGGCTCGCCTCCACCTCGTCCAAGGTGCGCGGCCAGGCGACCACCCCGACGAGGACGATCTTCTCCCGGAACCTCCGGTCGATGAGGGTCATCGAGGCTTCAGCTCTCCGCCGCGACGGGTCCGAGCTCGACCTCCAGGCGGGCGACCCGGCAGGCCGGCCCGGTAAGGGTCGCCTCGGGCGACTCGGGCTCGCCGGCCAGCTCGACCACGAGGCGGCCGCCCGGGTTGTCCACCACAACCCGGTCGCCCACCAGCCCGGCCGAGCGGGCGGCGGCGGCGGCGGCCACGCTCCCGCTCCCGCATGCAGCCGTGAGGCCCGCCCCGCGCTCCCATACGGCGAGCTCGAGGGCGTCCTGGCCGCTTTTTCGGACCACCTCGACGTTCCGGCCGCCCGGGAGGCTCGTCTCGAGCCGGGGGCCCTCTCGCGAGAGGTCGACCGTCTCGATCTCCTCGCCCAGCAGGACGAGGTGGGGATTAGAGACGTCGACCGAGTAGGCCGAGAACCCCTCGAGGGGGCTCGGCTCCATCCTCTCGAGGCTCACCCTTCCCATCGAGGCCCTCACCTCGGCGCTCCGGCCGGCCCGGCGCCCTGCGACCTCGAGGCGAACCTCTCCCCCGTCCGTCTCGATGAGGAAGCTCGGTGAGCTCACCAGGCCGGCGTCGAGCAGGGCGAGCGCCAGGCACCTGAGACCGTTGCCGCTCGTCTCGGCCCGCCCGCCGTCGGCGTTGCGCAGCTCCATCGCCGCCTCGCCCGCCCTCTTGGCGGGGTGGACGAGGATGAGGCCGTCCGCCCCGACCCCTCGGCGGCGGTCGCAGAGGTAACGGACGGTCTCCTTGCCGACGGCCTCCCGGCCGCCCAGAGCGGCCGGGTCGAGCGCGATGAGAAAGTCGTTGCCGAGAGCCTGGTACTTGAGGAGCGAAGCGGTGCTCACGAAGCCGAAGTCTCCCATCTGGCGAGCACCAGATCGACAAGCCCGGGACGCCCGGCCTCGAACCACTCGACCCGGGGGTCCCGTCTGAACCAGGCCTCCTGGCGCCGGGCGAAGCGCCTGAGACGCCTGAGCGTCGCCTCCCTCGCCTCTTCTAAGCCCATCTCGCCGTCGAGATGGGCCAGCAGCTCGGCATAGCCGATCGCCTGGCGCGCCGTCCGGGAGAGACCGCCCGGGAGAGCGGCGAGGCTGGCCACCTCCTGCAAGAGCCCGTCGGCCAGCTGCTCGTCGAGGCGGGCCTCGAGCCGGCGGTCGAGCTCGGCCCTCTCGAGGCTCAGCCCGACGATGACCGTTCGAGTCGGCTGGTATCTCTCGAGTCCAGGGCCGAACTCCGAGAAGGGCCGCCCGCTCCCCTCCGTCACCTCGAGGGCCCGCACCACCCTCCGCACGTTGAGCGGCTCCATCCGCCCCGCCGCCACCGGATCGAGAGCGGCCAGGCGGGCGTGGAGGCGCACCGAACCGCCCGGCCGGGCAGCCTCCTCGTCGAGGCGGGCCCGTATCTCGGGGTAGCTCCCGGGCAGCCTCAGCCCGTCTACGAGCGCCCGGTGGTAGAGGCCGGTGCCGCCGACGAGGAGGGCGGCACGGCCCTTTTGGTGGAGACCGGCCAGCACCCGGCCTGCCTCTTTTTGGAAGAGGGCGACCGAGAACTCCTCCCCCGGAGCGGCCAGGTCGACGAGGTGCCAGGCATGCCGCGAGGCGGGGTCCGCCGCCCGGGTCGGTTTGGCGGTGCCGATGTCCATGCCGCGGTAGACCGCCAGGGCGTCGACCGAGACGAGCCCCACCTCGGGCCTCGCGTCGGCGACAGCGCTCGCAAGGGCGGTCTTTCCTGTCCCGGTGGCACCGACGAGGGCGAGGTCCGCCGGAGGCCGGCCGCGAGTACGGCTCAGCTGCCCTCGACCTCCTCCTCCTGGCCGAGGGCGAGGGGCAGAGCAGCCGGCTTCGGCGTCTTGTGGCGGGGTCGCGAGCGGGCCACCAGCTTCTTGTTGATCTTTGTGAGCCGGTGGACCGCCTTCTCGAAGGCACTCTCGAGGGCGGCGTCGGGCTTCGGGCCGACGGCCGCCGCTCGCACCACCCGGCCCTCGGCCACGAGCCGCAGCTCGCAGCTCACCGGGTCGCCGAGATGCCCCTTCTTCCCGTCGGAGAAGAGCACCTCGCAGCGCTCCATGCCGTGCAGGTACCTCTCGAGCCCTCCGAGCTTCGACTCTGCCCGCTGGCGAACGTCCTCGGGCACTTCCAAGTGGCGGCCACGAACGGCGATATCCATCGGCTCTCCTCCCTTGACGGCGGTCGCCTCACGGGGAGACGACCTGGGACGCGGACGAGTACACCCGGCTGACCTGGTCTTTGGCCCCACACTCGCCTGCTGAGGAGATCCCGTGCCGGGACCGGGCGACCGGCCGGGGCCGGTCCAGCCGCTCCCTTTCGGGCACGGTTCGCTCCCTCTCCGTCCGGCGCCGACAGCCGGCGTCCGAGCGGGCAGGTCTTACCTCTAAGCCGCACCATGCTCAGCGACCACGAGTCGCCTTACGTGGGTCGTTTCGCCTGCGACTGGCATCGACTCGCAACCACAGACCCGCGTGTACTCATCCGATATCAGGGTACCCGGCGGTCAAGGCCCGGCCCCTCCGGCCGCCTCCCTCAGATCTCGAAGGCGGCCAGGTAGCGCTGCTGAGCCCGCGTCAAGGTGTCGATGCTGAGACCCATCGCCTCGAGCTTCAGGCGGGCGAGCTCCTCGTCTATGGCCCCCGGCGGGTCGTGCAGGCCGGGGGGCAGCCCGCCGGCGTTGCTCACCAGCCACTCGAGCGAGAGGGCCTGCAGGCCGAAGGAGAGGTCCATCACCTGGGGCGGGTGCCCCTCTGCCGCCGCCAGGTTGACGAGACGGCCCTCGGCCAGCAGCCTGAGGCGCCGAGCGCCCTTCGCAAGCACGTACTCGTCGAGGTTCGGCCGGAGACGGCGACGCCGCCCCTGCGAGAGCCGCTCGAGGCCGGCGAGGTCGATCTCGGCGTCGAGCTGGCCGGCGTTCGCCAGCACCGCCCCGTCGCGCATGGCGGAGAAGTGCTCCTCACAGAGCACGTCGCGGTTGCCGGTGGCGGTCACGAAGATGTCGCCCTTGCCGGCCGCCTCGGCCATCGGCTCCACCTCGAAGCCGTCCATGGCGGCCTCGAGCGCCCGGCGGGGGTCGACCTCGGTCACGACGACGACCGCCCCAAGCCCTCGCGCCCGGCTCGCCACCCCCTTGCCGCAGTTGCCGTAGCCGGCCACCACCACCCTCGCCCCGGCCAAGAGGGCGTTGGTCGACCGGACGATGCCGTCGAGCACCGACTGGCCAGTCCCGTGCCGGTTGTCGGCGAGCGAGCGGGTCTCCGAGGCGCTGAGGGCGAGGACGGGGTACCTGAGCCCACCGGTCGCTGCCAGAGCCCGCAGGCGAACCGCCCCGGTGCTCGTGTCCTCGGTGCCGGCCAGCACCTCGGCTGCCTGCTCCGGGCGCTGCAGGTGGAGACGGGCGACGAGATCGCAGCCGTCGTCGACCGTGAGCTTCGGGCCGGCGTCGAGCACCGCCTCGATGTGGCGCTGGTAGCGCTCGGGGTCCTCGCCCCGCCGGGCGAAGGTGGAGATTGCCTCGTCGACCACGAGGAAGGCAGCCACCTCGTCGTTGGTCGAGAGCGGGTTCGAGGCACAGACGAACAGCTCCGCCCCACCGGCAGAGAGCGTCCCGAGCAGCACGGCGGTCTCGGCCGTCACGTGCAGGCTGGCACCGATCCGCCAGCCCTCGAGCGGGCGCTCGGAGCCGAACCGGCGCCGGACGGTCGCCATGACTGGCATCTGCTCGGCCGCCCACTCGACCCGGGCCTTGCCGAGCCCGGCGAGGCCGAGGTCGGCCACGTCGTGGGAGGGGAGCCCGGCGGTCACTGCTCGGCGAGGCGCCGCTTCATCTCGGCCAGCACAGGCACCGGTCCGGGGTCGACTCCTTCGGCCGCCGCCAGGTGGAGCGAGACGAAGTCCCCGATGGCGACCAGGTCGAAAAAGCCGGCCAGCGGGCCGGCCCCCTCCCCCATCACCTCGAGGTGGTCGGCGAGGGCCTCGCCTGCGAGCTCGGCGAAGTAGGCGAGGCGCCGGGCGATCCGGCCGTCCTCGCCGCCCAGGTGGAGCGAGACGAGGGTGAGCAGCTGGCGGGTGACGTCACCCGACTGGCCGAAGCCGCAGAGCTCGTTGTGGCAGACCTCCGGCTCGGTGCCGGAGAAGGCGGGCGCCTTGGCGTTCTCGTTCACCTGGGTCTTCCAGCGCCTGGCGGCCACCTCGCCGAGCCCCCTGCCGCCGTGCACGAGCGGGATGGTCCGGCCGATGCGACGGGCGATCTCAACAGCCGGGCCGGCCCCTGCGAGCAGCTGCGGGATGCGGCGGCCGAGTTGGGTGGCCGCCTCCTCGAGCTGCCGCCGGGCTCCGTCGAGGAGGCCCGCCTCCTCGAGGGAGAGGACTAGCAGCGAGAGCATCGAGCCGAGCCCGGCCCGCGGCTGGGGGATGCCGGGCGGGAGGAGGAGGACTCGACCTCCCTGGCCGGCGGCCAGGGAGGCGAGGCTTCCGCCCCCCGTTATGGCGATCAGCTCGGCTCCCCTCGCCACCGCCTCGGAGGCGGCCGAGAGAGTCTCTTCTGTCTCGCCGGAGAACGAGACTGCGACGGCCAGGGTGCCAGAGGAGACGAAGGCGGGCGAGCTGTAGCCGGCCACGGGGATTATCGGGACCGGCGAGGCGCTCTCGCCGAGGGCCGAGGCGACGGCGCCTGCCACGCCGCTCCCGCCCATGCCGAAGACGACGACGTTGCTGTAGGAAGCCTCGCGCACCTCCGGGCGGGGCCCGGCCAGGGCGGCCTCGATCTGGCTCCCGAGGCCGGCCGTGGCGGCGAGCAGCCCGAGGCTGTCGACCGGCAGGGATGCTCCCCCCCTCGCCGGGCTCACGACGACTCGAAGGTCGGCCTGATCTGCTCGGCTTCCGCCTTGGCGCTCAGGCGGGCGTGCTCCTCCTCGTCGACGACCTCTGACTCCTCGACGAGCATGACGGGGATGCCGTCGTCGATCCGGTAACGGCGGTGGCTGCGCCAGTTGTAGAGGCACTCTTCGTCGGCGAAGTACCAGAGGGGTCCTTTGTCCTCCGGGCAGGCGAGCACCTCGAGCAGTCGCTGGTCGAGCGGCATCAATTCCTCCTAGCGGGGCGGTCGAGCTTTCTTATGAGAGTCATGACCTCTTCGAGGTGGCCCGCCATGGCTGCCCTCTCCGGCGCCTCGAGGTTGAGGCGCAGGAGCGGCTCGGTGTTGGAGGGCCGCAGGTTGAACCACCACTCGCCGAGGTCGACCGTGAGACCGTCGAGCTTGTCGATGCTGGCCCCGCCTTCCGCGAAGCTCTTCTCGACGCCGGCGAGGACGGCCGATACATCGGCCACCTCGGTGTTGATCTCGCCCGAGTCGCAGTAGCGCTCGAAGGGCTGCCTTATCTGAGAGAGCGGCTGCGAGGCCCGGGAGATGACCGAGAGGACCACCAGAGCGGCGATGATGCCCGAGTCGGCCCGGTAGTTGTCCCTGAAGTAGTAGTGGCCGGAGTGCTCGCCGCCGAAGACCGCGCCGGTCTCGGCCATCACCGCCTTTATGAACGAGTGGCCCACCCTCGTGCGCACGCCCTTGCCACCGTGCTCGGCGATCACCTCCGGGACCGCCTTGGAGCAGATCAGGTTGTAAAGGACCGTCTCGCCGGGATGGGCATCGAGCATGGCGGCTGCCACGATGGCTGTCGTGAGCGAGCCGGAGAGCGGCTCGGCCCTCTCGTCGACGAGGAAGACCCGGTCGGCGTCGCCGTCGAAGGCCAGGCCGACGTCGGCCCCCGTCTGTTCGATGCGGCGCTTGAGAAAGAGGAGGTTCTCCGGCTGGATCGGGTCGGCCGGGTGGTTCGGGAAGTTGCCGTCCAGCTCCTGGAAGAGGATCTCGAGCTCGAACGGGAGCGAGCCGAGCACCGCCGGGGCCACCAGCCCGCCCATGCCGTTGGCGGTGTCGGCCACCACCTTCAAGCCAGAGAGCGCCCCGGTGTCTACGAAGGAGTGGACATGGGCGGCGAAGGCCTCGAGCAGCTCCACCCGCTCGATCCGGCCGTCGTCCCCGGCCGGCGCCGGCGGGCTGCCCTCGAGGGAGGAAAGGATCTCGGCCGCCTCCTGCTTGATCTCGCCGAGGCCGCTCTCCTGGCCGATGGGGCGGGCACCGGGCAGGCAGAGCTTGAGGCCGTTGTAGCGGGCCGGGTTGTGCGAGGCTGTCAGCATCACCCCCGGCAGGTCGAGGCGGCCCGAGGCGAAGTACATCATGTCGGTCGAGATCATCCCGGCGTCGACGACGCCGAGGCCGACCGAGAGGACGCCGGCGGCGAAGGCCCCCCCTAGCCCGGTGCCCGAAGGTCGCATGTCCCGGCCCATCACGACTCGCTCGGCCCCGGCTGCCCGCCTGGCGAGGGCCGCGAAGGCGGCTCCGATCGCATAGGCCATCGCCTCGTCCAGCTGGTCGGGGACCGTCCCGCGGACGTCGTAGGCCTTGAAGACGGCGTCTAGGCGCCCGAGGGCGGCGCTTTTGTCCATGGCGAGCGGCGAGCCTACCCGCGCTCAGCTTTCGGTCAGCGGACGAAGACGTAGACGAGGACCGTCGTCGTGTTGAAAGCGAGGTGGGCGACGATACCCGGCCCGAGCCGCCCTGTCCGCCAGGCGAGGAAGGAGAGCACCACCCCGAAACCGGCCAGCCCGATGAATTGGAGCGGCTCGAAGTGGACGAGGCCGAAAAAGAGGCCGGTCACGACGAGCGCCACGGCCGGCCCGGCTCGCCGGCCGAGCCCCCGCGTCTGGTAGAGGAGGCCTCGCAGAAAGAGGCCTCTGAAAAAGAGCTCCTCGACGAGCGGGCTCCCGACGCAGATGACGAGCCCGAGCACGACCAGCCAGCCCGTCCCGGTGCTCGAGGGTCCGAGCAGCTGGTGGGTCGGGCGGCCCAGCTTCGAGTAGAGATGCGGGACGAACGGCTCCAAGAGGAGCTCCAGGGCCGGCACGAGCAGGTACTGCGAGCCGACGCCGACCGCCAGCCCGAGCGGGATGTCGGGCCAGGGCCTTATCCAAAGCCCGTAGTCGTCGCGAAATTGGACGAGGGCCGACCGGCGGGAGGGCTGCCCGGGGCGGCTGTGCCACAGGCGGGAGGCGACGACCGCCGCCCCGACGAAGCCGACCCAGAGCGCCACCACCCCGATCACCGTCTTGGCTGGGGTCGTCTGGCCGGCCGAGAGGTGCGCCAAGGAGTCGTAGGCGGCCACGGCGAGAGCGCCGATGAGGAAACCGGCGGCGAGACCGAAGAGCGCTTCTAGTATTCCGAAGGGGTTGGAAGAGGGCGCCTCTTGCCCCTCGGTCTCGAGCTCGGACCCGGCGGTCATCACGAGAGAGTGGTACCGCAGCCCGATCCGGGTCAATCCGAGCCGGCTCACCCCGGCCGCCGCCTGGGGGAAGCGACCGCCGGCCTACCATGTACTTGTGAATCGCAGCCCCCAAGACTTGCGGCCGCCCAATGCCCAGCGTTCGGGCCCCGAGCAGCACTGGCGCTGGATAGCGGTCGCGGTGCTGGCTGTGCTCCTCATCCTCATCTTCACGCACACCTTCTCGAGGAGCAACGTCAAGCCGATCAGCTACAGCGCCTTCGTCCACGACGTGGCGAGCAAGCAGGTCCGAAGCGCCAGCTACAACAACCAGACCGGCGTCATCTCCGGCACCCTGGCGAGCGGCCAGAGCTACTCCACCACGGCCGGGATACCGCTCCCGACCAACGAGCAGGACCTGCTGCTGAAAGACGGCGTCAAGCTCAGCTTCGCCTCGCCGCCGAGCAACCTGCTCTCGGACTTCCTCATCTACCTGCTCCCGATCATCATCATCTTCGGGCTGATCGTCTGGCTGAACAGGCGGGCGCAGGGCCAGATGTCGGGGATCATGTCGATCGGCCGCAGCCGCGCCAGGCTGTACACGACCGAGCGCCCCCGCACCACCTTCAACGACGTCGCCGGCTACCAGGGCGTGAAGCAGGAGATCTCAGAGGTCGTCGACTTCTTGAAGAACTCGGGACGCTTCCGCGACATCGGCGCCCGGGTGCCAAAGGGCGTCCTGCTCGTTGGCCCGCCTGGGACCGGCAAGACCCTGCTCGCCCGGGCGGTGGCCGGCGAGGCCGGCGTGCCCTTCCTCTCCGTCTCCGGCTCGGACTTCATGGAGATGTTCGTCGGCGTCGGCGCCAGCCGGGTCCGCGACCTCTTCCAGACCGCCCGCAAGCAGGCCCCGGCCATCATCTTCGTCGACGAGATCGACTCGATCGGCCGCAAGCGGGGCGCCGGCCTCGGAGGCGGCCACGACGAGCGCGAGCAGACCCTCAACCAGATGCTCTCGGAGATGGACGGCTTCGACCCGGCCGAGGGGATCGTGATCATGGCCGCGACCAACCGCCCCGACATCCTCGACCCGGCCCTCTTGCGGCCGGGTCGCTTCGACCGCCAGATCGTCGTCCCGCTCCCCGACCTCGCCGAGCGCCTCCCGATCCTCCAGGTCCACTGCCGAGACAAGCGGATCGGGCCCGACGTCGATTTGTCGATCGTCGCCCGGGGCACCCCCGGCATGAGCGGCGCCGAGCTCGCCAACCTCGTGAACGAGTCGGCCCTCCACGCCGTCCGGCGGGGCAGCCCCTACATCGAGATGCGCGACTTCGACGCCGCCCGGGACAGGGTCCTCATGGGCCAGCGCCGGGACTCGATGGTCCTGTCAGAGGACGAGAAGGAGCGCGTCGCCTTCCACGAGGGCGGCCACGCCGTGCTCGCCTACGTCCTGCCCCATGCCGACCCGCTGTTGAAGGTGAGCATCATCCCGACCGGCATGGCCCTCGGCGTCACCCAGCAGCTGCCGGCCGAGGAGCAGCACATCTACCGGAGGGAGTACATCGAGGACAGCCTGGCGGTCCGCATGGGCGGTCGGGTGGCCGAGAAGCTCGTCTACGACGGGCTCTCGACCGGTGCCAGCGACGACCTGCAGCGCAACACCGAGCTGGCTCGAAAGATGGTGCGCGAGTGGGGCATGTCCGACCGCATCGGCCCGATGGCCTGGGGCTCCCAGGGCCAGGTCTTCCTCGGCGAGGACCTCATGCACACCCGGGACTACTCAGAGGACACGAGCCGGGTGGTCGACGAGGAGATCGAGCGGATCCTCCGAGCCCAAGAGCTGCGGGCAGAGCACGTGCTGAAAGAGCACCGGAAAGGCCTCGAGGCCGTCGCCCGAGCCCTCTTGGAGAACGAGACCGTCGACGGCTCCGAGATCGCCCGGCTGGTCGACGAGGCCTACGGACGACCGGTGCACGGCGCCGAGGGGAAGCCCGGCTCCCAGGGAGAGCTTTACGCCCCCTCGCTCACCGGCGGCTCCGCCTCGCCGATCATCCCACCGCCCGGCCATGGCGAGGCAGCCCCCGTCCCCGCCGGCGAGAAGCCGGCTTGGACGCCGCCCTCGCCCGAGGCCGGACCGCCACCGCCCTCCGTGCCGCCTGCCGCGGGACAGGGCCCAGACCAACCACGCCCTTAGCGCAACCTGCCTGGCCGGCCGGCGCGACCGGCCGGCTTCGAGCTCGAGGCCGGCTTCGAGCTCGAGGCCGGCGCCGGAGAGAGATCGGCCCTCCCCGGCGCCGATGGCCGGCGGACTTCTCCGGCGCTCGGCCTCAGCGGCCTGCCGGGATGGCGCTCTCGACCGAGGGAAGAGCCGCCTTGACGCTCCGGGCGAGCGCTCCGGTCACGACCACCGGGCCATCGGCCTTGACGAGCAGGGCGAAGGGGCCGAGGTTGCTCGTGGACGGCACCCTGGCGAGATCGAGGCCCCGGGCGGTGCCGGGCTCGAGCGAGAGGCTCTCGATCAAAGAGGGGGGTCCCTGCGAGCCGGCCCGCAAGAGATCGAGAGCAGCCTGCTCCGGCTTGCTCGAGAGGTCGGTGATCGTCACCTCAAAGGAAAGGGCGTGCGAGCTCGCCCCGCCGGCCAGGAGCCAGCAACGAGAGGGGCGGGCCGACAGAGCGCTCGCCATGAGAAGGAGCCGACCGGGCGAGGTCGACACGACCGTCTCGTGGTCCGCCACGACGCCGACGCCGTTCTCGCTCGTGACCCTCACCACCCCCCCGGTCCCCGCCGGGAGGATCGGAGCGACCGACGGGGCCGCCTGCGGGGAGAGCTTCGAGGCCTTCCTCGGCGAGCCGGGGCCGGGCAAGAGGTCCGGGAGCGGGACGCTCGTCACCTCGCCGGCCGGCACCAGCACCGAGAGGCGGGAGCGCCGGCCCTGCTCGTCGGCCTGCACCAGCACCTGGGCCGGCTTCGTCCCGGGGTTGAAGAGCCCGACCGACTCCGAAAAGCGCGAGGTGTTCGGGCCGAGCGGGGCGACGAAGGAGCGAACCGGCCGGCCGAGACCGACCGCCAGCTCGCTCCCGGTCTCGTCATAGGAGTGCTTCCTCCCGAGCAAGGTGGTGGCAAAGCGGGCCGACACCTCGGTGAGCGAGCCGATGACGACGCGGCCGACCGTGGCGTCGGCCGCCACCGCCAGGCGGACCGCCTGCGGGACGTAGCGGGCGAGGTCTATCACCTCGAGCGACTGAGGCGGCACGACGAGGCCCTGCAGAGCCTGAGGCATGCTGAGGCCGCCCGCGGTGCCGAGAGAGAGGTTGACGACGGCCGGGGCGGCCGACGGGTCGAAGAGCGAGAGCTCGACGGTGGATGAGTCGTAGGTGGTGCCAGAGGCGGTGTAGCCCCGGGTGGCGGCCCCGAGGGCGCAGGCGCTCGTCTCCACTGACTTCGCCTGCAGGGCCGTCTCGCTCACCCCGACCGAGGCGCCGCTCACGGTCAGGCTGACGGCACCGTAGACGACGAGAGGGCGACGGGGCCCCTTCGCCCTTTTCGGTGCGGACCCCTTCGACCGGGCGCTCCTGACCGCCTGGCGGAGCCGGGGCGGGAGCGCGCCGGCCGCCAGGGGGATCTCGAGCTCCGAGCCGGCCGGCACCACCTCCTGGCTCGTCTCCAGCCCGAGCCGGTGGTCGACGAGGAGGCCGGGGACGAGGGCGGTCTCCGCCACCTGCACGAGCACCCTGGCGGCGTGACGGCTGGGGTTCGCCACCGCCACCGAGGCGCTCCCGGCCGAGAGGTTGAGCGGACCGGGGCAGTTCCACACCGTCGCGCGGCGGGCCGAGAGACTGGCCGAGGGCAGGAGGCTCGCCGACTGCGCGACGGCCCTCATGCGGCCGTTCCCGGTGCCGGCAAGAGAGCCGAGCGCCAGCAGAGCCGCCAGGCCGGCGGCGACGACGGAGACAAGGACAGCCCGAGGCCAGTCCGTCGGCTCCCGGCGGCGCCGGCGAGGCCGGACGCTCACTCCCGCCCCACCCCGACGGGCAGCTCGCCGGCCCCGGCCCGGGCGGGCGGGCGGACGCTCGCCTCCGGGGGGCGGCCGTCCGGCTCGGGCACCTTGGCCGGGCCGCCGCCGCGGCGGCGGGCTCCCTCCGCCACGGCGAGCAGCAAGGTGAGAAGAGCTACGCCGAGGCCGAGGTCCCGCCAGGGCGCCGTCGGGAGGAATCCGCCGCCGCCGGAAGAGCGGTCGGCCGGCCGGCCGGCTCCGTCCGACGGCCGCCAGTCGGCGTTCACGAAGACGTAGGCGCCCGCCTCGACCGGCCGCTCGACAAGATCGCTCTGGTCCTCGAGCACCGAGATGAGGCCGCTCGGCGGCGAGGCCGAGAGGGAAGGCGACTGGGTGCCGGCGAGGCGGGGGGCGTTCGCCGTCGGCACGACGAGAAAGCGGATGCCGAGCGGGGCCAGCAGGGCTCCGAGCTCAGCCGTCGAGCCGTGGAGCGAGGCGGCGACGTCTCTTCCGACGAGCGCCGTCGCACCCGGCGAGGCGGTCGGCCACTCCTGGTCGGCCCCCGGGAGGCCCCGGCTGCTCGAGTACCAGGCGAGTCCCGGTGCCAGCTGCCAGCCCCGTCCCGGGAGGGAGCGGGGATCTCCGAGCCAGAGCACCCGGTAGTGGCTCCGGGGCGAGGTGGCGGTCCAGTCGAGGGTCTGCTCGATACCGGTGCCGGGCAGGCCGGCCCGTCCGCCGACGACCGCTCCGAGGGCCGGCAGGGCTCCGCCCACGAGGCAGAGAAGGCCGAGCCCGGCGGCTGCCTGGCGCCAGCCGAGGCTCCGGTGGGTGAGCACGTCTCGCTCGAAGGCGACGACGCCGAGGCCGCAGGCGGCCGCCAAAGCCACCCCGGCCGGGGCCACGAGGACGGCCGTCGCCCCGCCGCCCGAGCCGATCCAGCCGTGGCTGCCCGCCCAGGCGACGGCGATGGCCGAGATCGCCACCATCCACCAGATCGAGGCCCACAGGTGGCGCTCCCGTCTCCCCGTCGCAACGGCGTAACCGGCGGCGAGCGCGATCCCGAAGCCGCCCCACCAGCCCCCGAAGGGACCGAGGTGGCCCTCGAGGAGGGTGGCCGGCGTGACCGCCTGGCCTGGGACGGCGCCCGTGAGGGCGCTCCAGCGCGCCCCGCTGGCGAACCAGCTGAGCGACCAGGGGCAAAGGAGCAACCAGGCCACAAGGGCGGCGCCGAGGACCACGACTCCGAGCCGGAGGGCCGCCCGGGGGCGGCCGGCGAGGGCGGTGCCGAGGCCGACGGCGACCGCCGTCGTGCCGAGCACCAGCAAGGTGGCGGGGGCGAGGGCCACCGTGACGGCCATGAGGAGGCCGAAGGGGGCGATCTCCCCCACGAGCTGGCGCCCTCGCCCGGCCGAGGCGGACCGGTAGGGCCCGAGGCCGCCGGCTCGTGCCAGGCGGGACAAGACGTAGGGGAAGGCCCCGAGGGCAACGGCTGCCTGCACGTCTCCTGTCGCGAGGTCGTTCCAGACGAGCGGGAGGGCGAGGAAGGCCGCCGCCGCTACGAGGCGCCCCCGGCTCGAGAGGAAGGGACGGGCGAGACGGCTCACCCCGACGGCCCCGAGCGCCAGCGAGCCCACCTCGATGAGCTTCAGCGCAAGGGCGCTCGAGTTGCCGAGCAGGAGGGCGAAAAGGCCGACGAGCCCGAAAGCGCTCGGGGCGGGCTGGGTGAGGCCGCCGACCGAGATGCCGGTGAAGTAGCGGCCGAGCAGTGTCGACCCCGAGGCGAGGGGGACGAGGTCGCCGAGGAGCGGCAGGCGTGAGAAGAGGATGTCACGCACGCCGATCAGGCCGAGCAGCACGAGGACGGCCGCCAGCGAGAGCTGGGCGGCCGGCACCTCGCCCTCTTGCACCCTCGTCCACCAAGAGCCGACCCGCTCCACCTCGAGGGCGTGCTCGAGCCCGTTCACCGCCTGGTGCAGCCGCCGGGGCGACTGGCCGGTGAGATCGGGGCGGACGAAGCGCTGCAGCCGGCTCGGGGCGGCCATCCGCCGCAGGAGCTCACGGTCGGGCACCTGGCGCACGTAGCGAAGCTGCCGCCGGGCCTCTCGCAGGCTGGCCCGCTCCGAGAGGTTCCAGGCCCACGCCCGCAGCACCCGCCGGGAGCGCTCCCGCTCGCCTGCGAGCACCCCGACCGCCATCTCGGCCAGGCCGAGAGCCAACAGCTCGAGCAGCACGAGCGGGAGGCGGGCCCGGGAGCAGTTCTTCAGGGCCGCCCGCAGCTCGTGGCGGCGTTGCAGCCCCTGCGGATCGGCCACCGGGCGCCTTCCGGCGGCCGCCAGCTGCCGGTGGCCCACCCGTGCCTGCGGGGCGACCGTCACGCGGGCTCCGGCCACCTGGGCCCGCCAGCAGAAGTCGACGTCCTCGCCGAAAAGGCTCATGGCCGGGTCGAAGCCCCCGAGGGCCTCGAACAGGTCGGCCCGCACCAGCATGCAGCCGCCCGGGACCGCGAAGACGTCACGGGCGCCGTCGTGCTGGGCCTGGTCGAGCTCGCCCGGTCGCACCCGCGGAGCCGGGGTGCCGAGACGATGCACGCCGAGGCCCACCTGCAAGAGGTGCTCCTCGTCGTCGGCGTCGACCATCTTCGGCCCGACTACCCCGGCGTTCGAGCGGAAGGCCTCCTCGACCAGGCGGCGGGTGGCCCTCCGCTCGAGCACCACGTCGTCGTGGCAGAACAGGTAGAAGCTCGCCCCCTCGATGCCCCGCAGCGCCTCGTCGGAGGCCGCCGCGTAGCCGCTCGCCACCGGCCGCCGCCGGACGATCGCGTTCCCGTCCACGGCCGCGACTCGCCCAGCCAGGTCAGCCGTGCTGCCGTCGTCCACCACGAGGGTGGTCAGGTTCGGGTAGTCCTGCGAGCTCAACGACTCGATGCAAGCCTCGAGGGACTCACCCGGATCCGCTGTTGCGACGACTGCTACGACCGGCGGCGCCAACTCCTCCGGCATCGAGAGCGAAGGCTACAACCTCTCGATGCTTGCAAGTGTTTATCGAAATCTATACAATAGACAGCACCAACCAGGCAGGAGACGAAAGGTAACCCGCAGATGGCTGAGATACGCAGGGACTTCAGTCGGACGGCCGAGGACCTGGCCCGGGTCGGGAGAGATGCCGGCTACGTCGCGATCGGCCTCGGGGTCGTGGGCTTCCAGAAGGCGCAGGTGGCGCGCCGCGACCTCATGGCCCAGCTGGCCTCCCGCCGGGGAGAGCTGGCCGGACCGCTCGGCGACGCCCGGAGCGAGCTCCAAAGGGCCTGCCGGCACCTGGACAAGGCGGTCGGGCGGCTGGTGGAGCGGGCCGACGCCGGCCTGGAGCCGATCGCCGAACGGCTCCCGAGCCAGGCCCAGGCGGCCCTGAAGCAGGCTCGGGCCACCCGGGACAAGATGCGGAGCAGGATCGCCGAGCGGCTCGCCGCCTGAGCCGCCATGGGGAGGCGAGGGGAGGCCGCCGCCGGGACCTCCTCTCGCCTCCAGCCGGCTAGTTCCGCCTCCAAAAGGAGATGACGTCGGCCAAGGTCTCCTCGAGCGGCACGGCCGGGCTCCAGCCGGTGGCGGCCACGAGCTTGGAGGCGTCCCCGAGGAAGATAGGAACGTCGACTGGACGGTAGAGGCTCTCGTCCCGCACGAGCTCGACCGGCCCGCCGGCGATGGCGATGAGGCGTTCGGCCACCTCGCCCACCTTGAGGCCCCTCCCGCTGGCGACGTTGTAGACCTCGCCCGGCTCGCCGCCCACCGCCAGGAGCCGGTAGGCCCGGACCACGTCGCGGACGTCTGTGAAGTCCCGCACGGCTTCGAGGTTTCCTACCGCTACCTTGTTCACCCCCGCCCGCTCCGCCTCGACCAGGCGACGGGCCAGGGCCGAGACGACGAAGTCGGGCGCCTGGCCGGGGCCGACGTGGTTGAAGGGGCGGACCACCACGACGGGGAGCCCCCTTCCCAAGAAGGCCTGCAGGCCGAGGAACTCGGCCGCCACCTTGCTCGAGGCGTAGGGGCTGACCGGGCGAAGGGGAGCCGACTCGGTGAGAGGCTCGCCGCCCGCCGCCCCGTAGACCTCGGCCGAAGAGACGATCACGACCCTCGGCGGCTCGAGGCAGGCGGCGGCCGCCTCGAGGACGTTCAGGGTGCCGAGGGCGTTCACCTTGAAGGTGAGGGCCGGGTCCTCCCAGGACCGCCCGACGTGGGCCAGGCCGGCCAGGTGGTAGACGACCTCCGGGCTCACCTTCGTCATCGAGGCCCGCACCGCCGCCGGCTCGGTGACGTCCACCTCGGCGTCGACGGCCACCACCTCGTCACCCGAGTCGAGGAGGTGGTCGGCCAGCCAGTGGCCGACGAAGCCGGCACCTCCTGTGATGTAGGCGAGCATTTTTCCACCCTACCGACGTCGTGAGGGCCGTCGCAGGCTCGAGCGGGTCGCCGCCGCCTCGCGGGCCGACCGGTAGGCCGCCACATGGCGCCTTGCCGTCTCCGCCCAGGTGAAGCGGGCCGCTCGCTCGAGACCGAGCGCCGCCCGCCGCCTCCTCTCCTCGCGACTCTGGTCCAGGCATCGCTCTAGGGCGGCGGCCAGGCCGGCCGGGTCGCCGGCAGGCGCCAGCAGGGCAGCGCCGGCCGCGAACTCCGCCATGGCAGTCCCCGCCGTCGTGACGAGAGGGGCCCCGGTCGCCATCGCCTCGAGAGCGGGGAGGCCGAAGCCCTCCTCGTGGCTCGGATAGGCGACCGCCCCGGCCATCCTCATGAGCGCCACCACCTCCTCGTCCGGTACCCAGCCGAGACGGCGGATCTGCCCGGCCGCGCTCGAGGAGGAGATGGCCTCCTCGAGCTCGCCCGCTCCCCAGCCGGCCAGGCCGGCGAGGACGAGCCGCAGCTCCGGGCGGCCGGCCGCCAGCCGCTCGAAGGCCCGCACCAGGTCGACGACGCCCTTGCGCGGCTCGAGCGTGCCCACATGAACCACCAGGCGGCGCTCGAGCTCCTCTCTCCCGAGCCAGGAGAGCAGCTCGGCGGAGAGCCGCTCGGGCTCGGCCGGTCCCGGCGAGAAGCGGTCGTGGTCGACCCCGTGCTCGGCGACGACCACCTCGCCTCTCACCGCCACCAGCTCGCTTAGGCGGCGAGCCGTCGTCTCGCTGACGCAGACGATGACGTCGGCCTGCTCGGCGGCTCGCCGGATGGCGGCCCGGAAGAACGACAGCTTCGAGCGCTCGTGCCACTCGGGATGGGCGAAGAAGGTGAGGTCGTGGACGGTGACGACCCGACCACCGCTGAGCCCGCCCGGCAAGGTGTAGTGGGGCCCGTGGTAGACGGCGCCGGCCGCCCGCCGCGAGAGGGCGGGCCCGAGCGCCAGGCGCTCGAAGGCGAGGCGGGCCGGCCGGGCCGCCGGCACGAGGGGCAGGAGCCGGGCCGAGGGGGCGATGGCCCTCCAGCGAGCGGTGTCCTTCTGGCGGGAGACCGCCGACAGGGAGAGCTCGGGGATCTCCGAGAGGGCGCGAGCGAGCTCGACGATGTAGCGGCCGGCTCCAGCCGGCCGCTCCGGCACGGCGCTCACGTCGAGGACCACCTCGAGGGGCTCCTCACCAGAGGGTCGAGTCACGCCCGGGCCACCTCCGACCACACCTCTACATGCCTCTCCGCCGCCCGGGCCCAGGTGAGCTCGGCTGCCCGGGCCGCACCCGAAGAGACCAGCTCCGCTCGTCGCCGATCGTCGCTGGCCGCTTCGAGCAGGCCCGCCGCGATCGAGGCGGTGTCGGTCGGGTCCACCTCGACGCAGGCCCCCGCCGCGCTCGGCAGCCCACGGCTCGCCACGACCGGAGTCCCCCTCGAGAGAGCCTCTCCGGCCGGCAGGCCGAAGCCCTCGAGGAGCGGGACGTAGGCGAGCAGCCGGGCCAGGCGGTACAGACCGCTCAGGGTCCCGGCCGCCGCCGGGCCGGCCGCCACCACCCCCGGGGCGGGCGCCACCCCGCCCTCTTTCCAGCCGACCGGCCCGACTACCACGAGGGGCCAGGGCTCGGGGAGCTGCCGGCGGATCGAGCCGTAGGCATCGACCAGCCGGGCGAGGTTCTTTCGCGGCTCGAGGGTAGAGACCGTGAGCAGGAACTGCGAGCCTGGCT
The DNA here is from genome assembly GCA_021803215.1 of Actinomycetes bacterium. Taxonomy (GTDB): domain Bacteria; phylum Actinomycetota; class Acidimicrobiia; order Acidimicrobiales; family Bog-793; genus JAJZLV01. The sequence continues at coordinate 31,640 of JAJZLV010000131.1, forward strand.
CGATCCCCCGCTCGGCGAGGAAGCCTGTGGCGGCCTCGAGATCCGGGGCGGCCAGGTGGTCGAGCCCCTCCGGGATGACCGTCACCCGGCTCGGCTCGACCCCGAGGCCCGCCCCGAGCAGCTCCCCGGCGGTCAGCTCGGAGGGGACCACGAGCCTGGCCGCCTGCCGGGCGGCCCGGCGGAGGGCGGACTCGTGCCAGCTCCGGCCATGGGCCGGGTAGGCCTCGGGGAAGCGTCGCCAGGCGAGGTCGTGCACCATCACGACCAGTCCGGCCGCCACCGGTGGGTGGCCGAAGGAGGTGGCGTGGGTCACGGGGGCCCGCCGGCGGGCGAAGCCGACCGGCAGGCCCCTCGCCCAGAGAGCCGTGAGGAGCCGGCCGGGCAGCCTCGAGGCCTCGACCGGAAAACCCTCCGCCAGGAGCGGGTCACCTCCCCGAGCAGGCCGGCTGGCCCGCAGCCGGACGGCCGGGGACTGCTCGGAGAGAGCTCGCAGGCCCTGCAGGAGGCCGCGGCAGTAGGTGCCGATGCCGCCGGGGAGCGGGCGGCGCAGCTGCTCGACCACGATGTCGACCTCGAGCTCGACCACCTCCCGGTGTCAGCTCGCCTTCTCAGAGAGGGCCGCCTGGTAGAGAGCGACCATCTGCTCGGCGGTGCGCTCCCAGGCGAACGAGGCGACCTGGCGCTCTCCGGCCCCTTTCAGCCGCCGGCGGAGCGCCTCGTCGACGAGAGCCTCTTCGAGCGCCCGCGCCAGGTCGTCGGTGGCGCCCGGCTCGACCAGGATGGCGGCCTCTCCGACGACCTCTGGCACACCGCCGGCCCGGGTGGCGACGACCGGGACCCCTGCCACCATCGCCTCGAGGGGCGGGAAGCCGAAACCCTCGTACAGCGAGGGGTAGGCGAGGACGGAGGCGCCCCACAGAAGGCCGCTTCTCTCTTCCTCGTTCACGTAGCCGAGGCGAAGCACCCGGTCTTCGAGGCGGTGCCTTGTGATCGCATCGGTCAGGGCGCCGGTCCCCCAGCCGTCTGAGCCGGCGAGCACGAGCCTCAGCTCCCGGTAGCGCTCGCTCAGCCGGCTGAAGGCCTCGACGAGGCTCGGGTAGTCCTTTCGTGGCTCGACCGTCCCGAGAGAGAGGATGTAGGGCGCTTTGATGCTCGTCTGGGCGGTCGGCTCGTCGATCCTCGGCACGCCCCAGTGGATGGTCCTCACCCTGTCTTCTGGCACCGAGAGGAGCTCGACCACCTCGTGGCGGACGAAGTCGGAGGGCACGTGGACGTGGGCTCCCCGCCCGACGGCCGCCCGCACGAGCGCCGGGTAGCCGCGGCTCGCCGGGGTGCACAACTCCGGGTAGCGCACCGCCGTGAGGTCGTGCACCGTCACGACGGCCGCGGCGCGCGAGGTCGGGGGGACCGAGAAATTCGTGCCGTGGACCACATCAGCCCGCCCGGTGAGCAACTCGGCGGGCAGGAAGGCGCCAAAGCGCCAGCCGAGATGGGCCAGCCGGCTCGGGATGGGGATGCCCCGGAAGGGGACCGAGCGCGAGAGCTCCCGATGGGCTACGAAGGGCTTTCGGGCGACGGCGTAGGCCCGCACCTCTACGCCGGGATGGTCGACGAGCGCCTCGAGGAGCCCCCGGCAGGAGGTCCCGACTCCGGAAGGCTCTCCTACGAGAGGCAGGACGTCGAGGGCGACCGACAGCGAGCGATGGCTCACCTGAAGAGGTCCTCCGAGCACGGGCGGACGACCTCGCCGGCGACGGAGCCGTCGCCGAGGGCCGCCGGGTCGACCCCCCGCACCACGGCGACCGGGACGCCTGAAGCCTTCCCCATGACGAGCTCGGCGGCGCCGGCGATCTCGTCCACGAGGCACATCTCGGTCGCCACCAGCTGGCGCCCGAGGGCGTCCAGGCTGCCGCGCAGGTCGACAATCCCTCGGATCCCGGCGCAGCCGATCGCGACGTCGACCACGCCGCGACGCCAGGCACGCCCGAAGGTGTCCGAGACGATCACGGCCACCCGGCGGCCGGTGCGGGCCCTGAGGCCGTCGCGGATCCGCCGGGCGGAGCGGTCCGGGTCCTCCGGCAACAGGGCGGCCCTGCCCTCGGCGACGTTGGAGAGGTCGATGCCGGAATTGGCGCAGACGTAGCCGTGCCGCGTCTCGGTGATGACGAGGTCGCCCCGCCGCCTGAGGACTCGGACCGCCTCGGACTCGGCGAGGCGGCGCTTGGCAGCCGGGTCGCCCGGGTCGATCTCCACCATGCGGCCCTCGGCCTTCGAGACGACCTTCTGGGTGACGACGACGACGTCGTCGTCGAAGAGCTCGACCGCCTCGGCGATCATCGCTGCCAGGTCCGCCGCCCGCTCTATCTCGGGCAGGCCGGGAACCGGCAGGATGGTCAGGCTTCCCGGCGGCACGGAGGCGAGTCTTGCCGGTCGGGGCGGCGGCCGCTAACCGGGAGAGCCGGCGGCCAGCACCACCTGGGCGAGGTGCCGGGCTCTCCCGGGGTCCGACATGACAGTCGGGGCGACGACGGCTCGCATGCCAGCCGCCTCGACCGCTTTCTTCCAGGCGGCGTCCACCTCGTCTATGACGAGGCTGCCGGCGACCTCCGTGAGCCGCTCGGCCACCCCCGCCGGGCTGGCCTGGCCGCCGAGCTCGACGAGGAGGCGGTCGGCCGGCCCCTTCAACGCCGTGCCGCCCACGATCGGAGAGACTGCCACCACGCTGGAGCGGCGGGCGGCGAGCAGCTCCCGCACGCCCGGCAGAGACAGGATCGGCCCGATCGAGACGACCGGGTTGGAGGGCGCCACCACCACCTGGTCTGCCCGTTCGAGCGCCTCGAGGACCTGGGCGGTCGGCCGCGCTCTTCTCGCACCGACGAAGAAGACCGCTTCCACTGCCACCTCGTGGCGGTGACGGACGAAGTACTCCTGGAAGGCGAGCTCGCCGCCCCCGACCCGGCGGAGCACCGTGCGCACCGGGTCGTCAGTCATCGGCAGGAGCTGCAGCCCGAGGCCGAAGGCCCGGGCGATCTCGGCCGTCACCTGGCTGAGAGAGGCGCCCTCCGCCAGGCGCCCGGTCCTGTAGAGGTGGGTGCCGAGATCCCGGTCGCCGAGGCGGAACCAGGTCCGGTCCCGCCCGCCGAGACGCTCGAGCGACTCCATCGCCTGCCAGCTCTCACCGGCCAGACCCCACCCGGTCTCGGGGTTGACAGAACCCGAGAGCGTGTAGGTGATGGTGTCGAGATCCGGGCAGATGTAAAGGCCGTGCATGACGGTGTCGTCGCCGGTGTTGACCACGGCGGCGATCTCGGCTTCCTCCCTCACCTGGACCAGCCCGCCCAGCATGCGGGCGGCACCGACGCCCCCGCACAGGACGGCGATCACCTCTGGGGAGCCGGCTCCGACATGGCCCGGACGACCTCGGCCACCCCCTTTTTGAGGCTCGTCCACGGCTTCCAGCCGAGGTGGATCGAGGCCCGGTCGAAGTCGAGGGCGCTGCGACGGACATCTCCGGCGCGCTCTGGCCCGTGCCTCGGCCGGAGGCTGCTGCCGGCGGCCGCCGCCACGGTCTCATAGAGGTGGTTGGTCGTCGTCTCCCGGCCGGTGCCGACGTTGAGCACGAGGCCGCCGCCCCGGCGGGCCGCCCGGGCGAAGGCGTCGACCACGTCGTCCACGTAGACGTAGTCCCTCGTGTGCTCGCCGTCGCCGAAGATAGTGCAGCTCTCGGCCCTCAAGAGGCGATCGGCGAAGATCGCCACCACGCCCGCCTCTCCGTGCGGGCTCTGGCGGGGACCGTAGACGTTCGCCAGGGCGAGGGCGGTGAACTCGAGGCCGTGGAGCTTGCGATAGGTCACCATGTAGTCGATCGGCGCCGCCTTGGAGACCCCGTAGGGAGAGAGCGGCCCGTGCGGCATGTGCTCGCCGATCGGCAGGTCCGAGCCGTCCGGCTCGCCGTAGAGGGTGCCGCCGCTCGCGGCGTAGACGACCTTTTTCACCTTGGCCTGTCGGGCCGCCTCCAAAAGCGCCAGCGAGCCGAGAACGTTCACCTCGGCGTCGAGGATCGGCCGGTCGACCGAGACCTTCACGGAGGCCTGGGCGGCCAGGTGGAAGACGACCTCGAAGCCCCGCATGGCGACGACCTCGGCGAGGCGGCCGTCTCTCACGTCGAGGTTGTGGAAGCGAAAGCGCCCGCCCGAGGCCCTTGCCTCGGCCAGGTTGGCGAGAGAGCCGGAGCTGAGGTCGTCGACGACGTCCACCTCGTGGCCCTCGGCCAGCAGGCGGTCGACGAGGTGCGAACCGATGAAGCCGGCCCCGCCGGTGACGAGGCAGCGCATCGGTCCGAGCACCGCCCGGCCGCCCGGCTGGCGAGGCGCCCGGGAGCTCACCGCCCCCCGAGCCTCGCCGCCACGAGGGTCGTCGACGCCTCCACCCTCTCTCCGCCGGCCACGAGCGAGAACTCTGTCACCTTGCAGCCGGGGCCGATCTCGGCCCCGGGGCCGATGATCGAGCTCTCGACGACGGCCCCCTGGCCGATCCTCGCTCCGGTCATGAGGATCGAGCGGACCACCCTTGCCCCGGCCGACACCTCGGCTGACGGGCCGACGACCGACTCGCTCACCTCCGCCCCCGCCCTCACCCGGGCGCCCGGGCCGAGGTAGGTCGGCCCAGAGGCGCTCCCTTCGAGCTCGGCCGCCCGATCGGCGAAGAGGCCCGGGGCGATCTCTGGCACCGGCGGGAGGCAATCGGCCGCCCGGCGGCGCGCCAGGATGTCGAAGGAGGCCTGCAGGAACTTCTCGGGCGTCCCCGTGTCGAGCCAGTAGGCCTCGGAGGAGAGGGCGAAGAGCTGGCCCCGCTCGACGAGGGACGGAAAGGTCTCTCTCTCGATCGAGACTCGCCGCCCGGGCGGTACGAGATCGAGCGCCTCCCGCTCGAGCAGGTAGCAGCCGGCGCTGATCCGGTTGGTCGGCGCCGTGCCCGGTGGCGGCTTCTCGATGAAAGCGACCACGCGCCCGGAGTCGTCGGTCGGCACGACGCCGAAGGCCGACGGATCGGCCACCGGGGTGAGCTGAATGGTGGCGAGCCCGCCGTGGGCCTCATGGAACGAGACGAGGGCTGGGATGTCGAAATCCGAGAGGACGTCCCCGTTAAGGACGAGGAAGCGCTCGGTGACGCCGGTCGCCTCGGCCGCGAAGCGGACGGCCCCGGCGGTGTCGAGCAGCTCGGGCTCGACGGCGAAGCTGAGCCGGGCCCCGGCCAGCTCGCCTTCTGGATAGGCCCGCTGGAACTCGTCCGGCCTGTAGCCGAGCGAGAGCACCACCCGGTCGACCCCGTGGCGGGCGAGCCAGCCGACGACATGCTCGATCATCGGGCGGTCGACCACCGGGAGCATCTGCTTGGGAAGGTCGTAGGTGAGGGGGCGGAGCCTCGTCCCCTCCCCGCCGACCAGGACTACGGCGTCCATCAGCCCTTCGAGCTCGACGCGCTCTTGGAGCTCTTGGCAGTCGTGGTGGTGGTGGTGCTGGAGGGCACCACCACCGGGCTGGTCGGGGGGGCCACTCCGGTGGCGCCGGCGCTGACCCCGGCCGGATTGGCGATCAGGTACTGGGCGATCGCCTTGGCCGAGGTGGGCTTGGGGATCACCGTCCCCTTCGGCACGAAGGCGATGGTGAACAGCTGTCCGTTTCTGAAGCGGATTGTGCTGGCGTTCTTGGTGTAGATCTTGCCCCTCTTGGCCGACGGCGACTGCCAGACCTCGGTCTGGACGATGCCCTTTCCTCCTGCGCAGCTCTGGCCGTTCGAGTAGGTCCTCGAGGCCGGCAGGGTCGTAGTGGTTGTCGTGGTGCTCGTAGTGGTGCTGGTCGGGCCGGTCGTGGTGGAGCCCTTCGAGGGGACGGTCGTCGTCGTGGTCGTGGTGCTCGGAGGGCGCGGCGGGGCGACGGTGAGGTTCGTGTTGGTGAGAGAGATGCCGTTCGGCACCAAGAAGGCGTTCAGCACGGCGTTCTTGCCGGTCGCCCCGGCCGGCACGGGCGCCAACGAGGGCTCGATCGTCACGACGCCCGTGCCGTCGGTGGTGAAGGCGCCCGGGCTGGTCGAGGGCGGCAGCTTTGTGAGCTTGCCGCAGATGTCGAGCTCTAGCCCGACCTTCCAAAGGTTCGAGGTCGTCGGCGGGATGACCGGCTTCGGCTTCACGGTGGCAGCTGGGCGGTTCGCCTCGTAGCGGCTGTAGGCGATGAGGGCGATGCCGAGGACGCAGATGACGAAGACGATGCCGTACCAGCTGAGCGGCGTCTGGCGTCGATAGCCGCGACCGCCGCCGACCGCCGCGGCGCGCGCCACCCTACGGCTGAAGTTCTCCCCGGGCATGGCTCCTCACATTAGTCGTGGCCAGCACCTGATCCCGAACGGGGCGCAGGAGGTGGTCGGCCCAGGCCAACGCCAGCCGGGCAGCGAGCCCGAGCGCCATGAGCGGCAGCCACACCCGCTCTCTCCGGCCCGCCGAGCGGAGCGCGAAGCGCCACATCGAGCGGTGGTGCTCCACGAGCATCCGGTAGGGGTGCCGGGAGGTCGAGAGGCCCTGCTGGTGGTCGACCTCGGCCGCCGGCTCGTACCAGATGCCCCAGCCGGCCCGCCTGAGCCGCCAGCAGAGGTCGACGTCCTCCACGTACATGAAATAGGCCTCGTCGAAGCCGCCGACCGAGTCGTAGGCGAGCTTTCGTATGACCATGAAGGCCCCCGAGACCCAGTCCGCCGGGCGGGAGAGATGCTGGTCGGAGCCGAGATGGCGGTACCGCCTCGTCCACGGGTTGCCGCCCCAGAAGAGGCCGAGGAAGGCGTGCCCGATCGCTTCGGCCAGCGCCGGGAACTCCCGGCCGGAGGGGTAGACCTCGCCCGCCTGGTCGCGCAGCAGCGGCCCGGCGATCGCCAGGCTCTCGTCGGCCTCGAGGCGCGCGACGAGGGCCCGGACGGCGCCCGGGCGAGGCGTCAGGTCCGGGTTGCAGACGAGGAGGTAGCGGCTGGCGGTGGTGCTCGCCCCGAGATTCGCCGCCCGGCCGTAGCCGAGGTTGCGTCCCGGCTCGATCACCTTGAAGCCCGCCTCGCTCCGGCGGAGCCGCTCGAGCGAGCCGTCGCGCGAGCCGTTGTCGACGACCACTATCTCCTCGAGGCCCTCGGCCGCCAAGCTCTCGACACAGCGGGTGAGGGCCTCGCCAGCGTTGTAGTTGACGACTATCGCCGCCACAGGCAGCCTCTCGTCGCTCATCAGGCGATCTCGGCCACGAGCCGGTCGAGAGACTCCCGCCAGTCGGGTAGCAGCTCGTCGCCCGAAAGACGCAAGGCGGCGTTCTCGAGCACCGAGTTGGCGGGGCGGGCCGCGGGCCGGGGCGGGTCGAGCTCGCCCGTCGAGATGGGCACGACCCGTCCCTTGTCCAGGCCGGCGGCGGCCATGATCTGGCGGGCGACCTCGAACCAGGTCGCCTCTCCCTGGTTCGTGACGTGGAAGAGGCCCGGACGCCGCGCCGTCGCCAGCTCGAGCACCTTGGCCGCCAGGTCGGAGGCGACCGTCGGGCTGCCGCGCTGGTCGTCGACGAAGCGGAGCTCTCCTCTGGTCTGCCGCCCGAGGCGCAGGACCGTGCGCGCCATGTTCGAGCCGGTCCGCCCCATCACCCAGGCGGTCCGGATCACGGTGTGCGAGCCGTCGAGCTCCCGCTCCCCGCCGAGCTTCGAGCGGCCGTAGACCGAGATGGGCGCCGGCTCGTCCCACTCGAGGTAGGGACGGGATGCCCGCCCGTCGAAGACGTAGTCGGTCGAGAGGTAGACGAGGTGGGAGCCGTTCAGGCGGGCGGCCTCGGCCACGTTCCTCGTGCCGAGGGCGTTCACCGAGTAGGCCCTCTCCGGCTCGAGCTCGCAGCTGTCGACAGCCGTCAGGGCGGCGGCGTGGATCACCACATCGGGCTCGAAGGACAAGACGGCGCTCAGCACCTGGTCCCGGCTGGAGACGTCGAGGCTGGAGTGGTCGAGAGCCAAGAGGGCCACCCGAGCCCTCGCTCGCTTCTCGTTCAGCCCCGCGACGAGCCGGGCGATCTCGCTGCCGAGCTGGCCGCCCGCCCCCGTGAGAAGGAGGCGCATCAGGCCGCGAGAGGCAGCGTCACGGGCGCTCCCCGGACCTCTCCCAGCAGCCCTCGAGGACCGGGGAACGACCCTCGAGCGGCCGCCACCACTGCTCGTTCGCCAGGTACCAGGCAACCGTCTCGTCGAGGCCTTCCTCGAAGCCGACCTGCGGCTCCCAGCCGAGCTCACGCCTGATCTTGCCCGAGTCGAGCAGGTAGCGACGGTCGTGTCCCGGGCGGTCGGCGACGACAGTCTTGAGCGACTGCGGGCGGCCGGTGCGGGCGAGGACGGCGTCGGCGATCTCGGAGACGGAGGCCTCCCTGCCCGTCCCGACGTTGTAGGTCTCCCCGGCCCGACCCCGCTCGAGGACCGCCTCGATCGCTCGGCAGTGGTCGTCCACGTGCACCCACTCCCGGCGGTTGTCCGAGGAGGCGTAGACCGGAAGGCTCTCGTCCTTCACGGCCCGGGTGATAAAGAGCGGGAGCACCTTCTCGGGGAACTGGTAGGGGCCGTAGTTGTTGCAGCAATTCGTGATCGTGACGGGCAGCTCGAAGGTCTCGAAGTAGCTCCTCACGACGTGGTCCGCTCCCGCCTTCGAGGCGTTGTAGGGGGTGCGGGGGCGGTAGGGGCTCTCCTCGTTGAACGACTCGTCGCTGTCGAGAGCCAGGTCGCCGTAGACCTCGCAGGTCGAGATGTGGTGGAGCCGCCCGACGCCTGCCCGCCGGGCGGCCTCGCAGAGGGCCTGGGTCCCGAGCACGTTCGTGCGGAAGAAGCGGGCCGGCTCCAAGATGGCGAGGGAGTTGTGGCTCTCGGCGGCGAAGTTGACGACCGTCTCGATCCCCTCCTCGGAGAGCAGCTTCTCGATCGCCTCGAGCTCCCCGATGTCGCCCTCGACGAAGCGGAGCCGACCGCTCTGCTCGAGGTCGCCCAAATTGGCCCTGTTCCCCGCGTAGGTGAGGGCGTCGAGAGCCGTCACGTCGTCATCGGGATGGGCGGCGAGCCAGTAACGGCAGAAGTTGGAGCCGATGAAGCCGGCGGCGCCGGTGACGAGCAGTCGCACGCAGAGAGGCTAACGCTCTGCAAGAGGACCGCTCGGCCGCAGGTGGACGACGTCTCCGACCTCTACGGCCATCGCGCCCCGCTCGCCGGCGACCACCAGCCGGCCGTCGTCGGCGACCGCCACCGCCCTGCCCGATACCGACCCGCCCGACATCTCTACTCGCACCATCTGGCCGAGGGTGGCACAGCTCGCCCTGTACTCCGAGAGAAGGCGGGCCCTCAGCTGCGAAAAGGAGTCGCCGGCGCCGTTGAGCTCGCCCCAACGGGCCGAGATCTCGGCCAGCATGGCCGCCTCTATCCGCTTCTTCGACACCGGTCCGCCCGCCAGCCGGTCGAGCGAGGTGGCTCGGGCGGCTATCTCCGCGCCCTCTTTCCCCGCGGGCGGGAAGCCGTCCGGCCAGTTGCAGTTGAGGCCGATGCCGACGACCAGGGCGCTCGGCGCGCCGCCGACGCCCTCGGCCACGGCCTCAGCCAGCACCCCGGCCACCTTGAGGTCACCTGGCAGCGCGACGAGGTCGTTCGGCCACTTGCAGGAGAGCTCGACCCCGGCGACCTCGGCGCAGGCGGCCCGGGCGGCCAGCGAGACGACGAGCGGCGCCAGGAACCAGTCCTCGCTCGAGAAGCGGGGCCGGAACAGCACAGAGCAAAGGAGCGAGCCGCCCGGCGGGTCCAGCCAGCGCCGCCCGAGCCTCCCTCTCCCGGCGCTCTGGCTCTCGGCCACGAGCACCGTGCCCTCCAACGCCCCCGCCCTGGCCTCCTCGACCAGCAGGGCGTTCGTAGAGGCAACCTGCTCGTAGCGGCGCGGGCTCACGAACGGTCGCCAGGCGGGAGAGCTGGCGTCGAGGCGGGTAGCCTCCGAGGTCGTGTCCCTCCCGGGTCGGGCTCCGGCGAGCCGATCGTCGGGCACGGGAGGGACCTTAGGCCGAGGAAGGGGAGCCGTGTTCGACAAGGTGCTCATCGCCAACCGGGGCGAGATCGCCGTGCGCGTCATCCGTACCTGCAGGGAGCTCGGGATCGCCACCGTGGCCGTCTACTCCGAGCTCGACCGGGACGCTCTTCACGTCAGGTTGGCCGACGAGGCCTACGCCCTCGGAGGTCAGACGGCCGCCGAGAGCTACCTGAACACGCCTGCCATCTTGGAGGCGATCCAAAAGAGCGGGGCGGACGCCGTCCACCCGGGGTACGGCTTCTTCTCCGAGAACGCCGACTTCGCCCGGGCCGTCGCCGGGGCCGGTGCCACCTTCATCGGACCACCGCCGGACGCCATCGAGGTGATGGGCGACAAGATCTCCTCCCGCCTCGCCGCCGAGAAGGCCGGCGTGGCCGGCGTCCCGGGGAGAAGCGAGCCGCTCGAGGACCCGGCCGAGGTGATCGCCTTCGGCGAGGAGCACGGCTGGCCGGTCGCCATCAAGGCCGCCTTCGGCGGCGGCGGCCGCGGGATGAAGGTCGTCGCCTCGGCGGCCGAGGCGGCCGAGGCGATGGACTCGGCCCAGCGAGAGGCGACCGCCTACTTCGGAAGGCCAGAGGTCTACCCCGAGAAGTACCTCAGCTGGCCCCGTCACATCGAGATGCAGGTCTTCGCCGACCGCCACGGGAACGCCCTTTGGATCGGCGAGCGGGACTGCTCCTACCAGCGCCGGCACCAGAAGCTGATCGAGGAGTCGCCGGCGGCCGACTTCCCAGACGAGATCCGCCGGGCCATGGGAGAGGCCTCGGTGGCCATCTGCCGCGCCTGCGACTACGAGGGGGCCGGCACGGTCGAGTTCCTCTACGAGGAGGGGCGCTTCTACTTCCTCGAGATGAACACCCGGCTCCAGGTGGAGCACCCGGTCACCGAGCTCGTGACCGGCCTCGACCTCGTCGCCCTCCAGCTGCGGGTGGCGGCCGGCGAGCCGATCGGCCTCACCCAAGAGGAAGTCGTCGCCCGGCGGAACGGGCACGCCATCGAGTGCCGCCTGAACGCCGAGGACCCGGCCGGTGGCCGCTTCCTCCCGAGCCCGGGACGGATCTCGCTCTTCCGGCCACCCGACGGCTTCGGGACGAGGACCGATGCCGGCTACGAGTCGGGCGACACCGTCAGCCAGTTCTACGACAACCTCGTGGCCAAGGTCATCGTCTGGGGCGAGGACCGCGAGACCGCCCGGCGCCGGATGCTGCGGGCACTGGCAGAGACCGTGGTCGACGGCGTCGCCACCACCATCCCGGCCCACAAGGCCATCCTGGCCCACGACGACTTCGTGGCGGCGGCCCACTCGACCCGTTGGGTGGAAGAGCGCCTCGACCTCTCGGGGGTCTCGGCCCCGGCCTCGAGCGCCGGCCGGCCGCCCGACGGCGAGCCGCGGGTGCTCCGCGAGGTCGACGCCGAGGTGGACGGCCGCCGCTACCGGGTGAAGCTCTGGGTGCCGGACCTCGGCGAGCAGCCGGCCGCCTCGGCCGGCAACGGCACCAGGGCGCCTGCCCGCCCGAAGCGCTCGGCGAGCGGCCCGCTGGCCGCCGGCGACGGCACGGTGACCGTCCCGATGCAGGGCACCATCGTGAAGGTGATGGTGGCGCAGGGCGATCTCGTCGAGGCAGGACAGACCATCTGCGTCCTGGAGGCGATGAAGATGGAGAACCCGATCAACGCCGACCGGGCCGGGAGGGTGGCGGAGCTCAGGGTGAAGCCGGGCGACGCCCTCGGCGCCGGTGACGTCGTGGCGGTGCTCGAGTGAGCCCGGACCCCCAGGCGCTGAAGAGGTCGGTGCTCGCCTACCTCGACGGGCGGGCCGGCGACCTGGTGGAGCTCTCCCACCGGGTGCACGAGAGCCCGGAGATCGGCTTCGAAGAGGAGCGCTCCTCCCGATGGTGCGCCGAGATGCTCGAGCAAGGCGGGCTCGCGGTCGAGATGGGCATCTGCGACCTGCCGACCGCCTTCTCGGCGGAAGCCGGCTCTGGTCCGCTCACGATCGCCATCTGCTGCGAGTACGACGCCCTGCCCGCCATCGGGCACGCCTGCGGTCACAACGTCATAGCCTCGGCCGCCGTCGGGGCCGGCCTCGCCCTGGCGCAGCTGGCCGACGACCTCGGCATCACCGTCCGGGTGCTCGGCACGCCCGCCGAGGAGGGGGGCGGCGGAAAGATCCTCATGCTCGAGCGGGGCGGGTTCGACGGCGTGAACGCAGCCATGATGGTCCACCCGGCCCCGGGCGAGCTCGACCGGATGCCCTGTCTCGCCGTCGAGCACTACGACGTCGTCTACCGGGGAAAGGAGGCCCATGCCTCCGGCTACCCCGACAGGGGCATCAACGCGGCGGACGCCCTCACCGTCGCCCAGGTCGCCATCGGCCTCCTCCGCCAGCAGGCCGAGCCGCTCGACCAGGTCCACGGCATCGTCACCCTCGGAGGGGCGGCCCCAAACATCATTCCCGCCCACACCGAGGCGAAGTACTACGTACGAGCTCGCGACCTCGCCCGCCTCGAGAGGTGGTCGCCCCGGGTGAAGGCCTGCTTCGAGGCAGGGGCCGTCGCGAGCGGGGCCAGCCTCGAGATAGTCCCTCAGGGCCCGACCTACTCGGAGTTCGAGACGGACGAGCAGATGGCCGCCGCCTACGTGGCCAACGCCACCCAGCTCGGGCGGCTCTTCCCCGCTCCGGGAGGCCGGTCGCTGAACGCCTCGACCGACATGGCGAACGTCTCTCTCGTCATCCCCTCGATCCACCCGATGCTCGGCCTCGACTGCCTGCCGGCCGTCAACCACCAGCCGGAGTTCACGGCCGCCGCCGCCTCGCCGGCGGCCGACAGGGCGGTGCTGGACGGGGCCGCCGCGATGGCCCTCACCGTCGTCGACCTCGCCCTCGACGCGGCCGAGCGCGAGCGGCTCGGATCGAAGACCTACTCCCACCTGGCCGCCGATCAGCGAGCCGGCCGGTAGACCCCGAAGGCTCCTCGCAACACCTCTGAGACCTCCCCGAGGGTGGCCTCGGCCTTGAGGGCCCGGCGCATCGGCTCGAGCAGGTTGCCGGTCTGTCCGGCCGCCTTCCCGAGCTCCTCGAGAGCGCTCGAGACGGCCCCGCCGTCGCGGGCCTGGCGCAGCCTTCGCAACCGCTCGACCTGGGTGGCCTGCAGCGCCGGGTCGATAGGGAAGACCTCCGGCCCGCCCGGCTCCTCGTCGACGAAGCGGTTCAGACCGACCACGACCCTCTCGCCCGAGTCGACCGCCCTGGCGTAGGCGTAGGCGGCCTGCTCGATCTCGTCCTGCATGAAGCCCTGCTCGATGGCCGCCACCGCCCCGCCCATCTCGTCGATCCGCTCGAGGTACTCGACGGCCCGGCGCTCCACCTCGTCTGTCAGCCACTCCACGTAGTAGGAGCCGGCGAGCGGGTCGACGGTGTCGGTCGCCCCCGACTCGTAGCCGATGATCTGCTGGGTGCGGAGCGCCAGCTTGGCCGCCCGGGTGGTCGGAAGGCCGATTGCCTCGTCGAAGCCGTTCGTGTGCAGGCTCTGGGTACCGCCGAGCACGGCCGAGAGGGCCTGGGTGGCCACCCGGACGATGTTGTTCTCCGGCTGCTGGGCCGTGAGGGTGGAGCCGCCCGTCTGGGTGTGGAAGCGGAGCCGGAGAGAACGGGGATCCCTGGCCCCGAAGCGCTCGGACATGATGCGGGCCCACATCCGCCTCGCAGCCCGGAACTTCGCCACCTCCTCGAAGAGGTTGTTGTGGGCGTTGAAGAAGAAGCTCAAGCGGGGGGCGAAGTCGTCGACCTCGAGGCCGGCCGCCACGGCGGCCTCGACATAGGCGATGCCGTCGGCCAGGGTGAACGCGAGCTCCTGGACGGCGGTCGAGCCCGCCTCTCTTATGTGGTAGCCCGAGATCGAGATCGTGTTCCAGCCCGGGATCCTCTTCGCGCAGTAGGCGAAGGTGTCGGTGACCAGTCGCATCGAGGGCCGCGGCGGGTAGATGTAGGTCCCGCGGGCGACGTACTCCTTCAAGATGTCGTTCTGGATGGTGCCGCCGATCTTGTCCGCTCCGACCCCCCTCTCCTCGGCGACGAGCTCGTAGAGGAGCAAGAGGATGGCCGCCGTGGCATTGATGGTCATCGAGGTCGTCACCTTGTCGAGCGGCAGCCCGTCGAGCAAGAGGCGCATGTCCTCGATCGAGTCGATGGCGACGCCGACCTTCCCGACCTCCCCCTCGGCTCGGGGGTGATCGGAGTCGTAGCCCATCTGGGTCGGAAGGTCGAAGGCGCACGAGAGGCCGGTCTGCCCGGCGGCCAGCAGGAACTTGAAGCGCTCGTTGGTGGCCTCGGCCGTCCCGAAGCCGGCATACTGGCGCATCGTCCAGAGCCGCCCGCGGTACATGTCCTTTTGCACCCCGCGGGTGAAGGGGTACTCACCGGGCTCACCCAGGCGGACGGAGGGTTCGAAGCCCGCCAGGTCCTGCGGCCCGTAGCAGCGCCGGATCTCGATGCCGGAGTCGGTGCGGCGGGCTTGCTCGCTCTCAGGGGCCATGGGGCAAGAGTAAGGGTCGGTCCGCTCCGAGTGTCACACCCGAGCTGAGAGAGCGGTGATCTCTCCCCGACCGACGAGCACGACCGCTCCTCCCACCTCGACCGCCTCGAGCAGTTCGCCCGAGCCGGTCACTCGAGCCCTGAGCGCCGAGGGCCGCCCGATCTCTTCTCCCTGGGAGAGCTCGACAGCCGCTCCGAATGCGACGACACCGTGCCGGGCGAGGTGCAAACAGACCGGCCCGGCAGCCGAACCGGTCGCCGGGTCCTCCGGCACCCCGAGGCCAGGACCGAACATGCGCGTCTTGGACCTCGTCCCCTCACCCGCAAAGCAGCTGGCGCCGACGCCGACATGGAGGGCGAGGGCCCCCATGTCGGGACGGAGAGCCGCCACCGGCTCGGGCTACTCGAGGGCGACACAGAGGTGCAGCGCTCCACTCTCGTAGGCCTCGACCGAAAGGACCGCCTCCGAGAGCCCGAGCGCCTCGCCCGCCCGCTCGCAGGGCCGCGGGCGGCCGACGGGCTCATCCAGCCAAAGGCGGGACCGTCGGGAGAGTCGACCGGCACCAGGCCGTGGCCGTCTCCCGGGTGGCCGACGGCGCCGTCGTGGGCTCGGCCCTGGTCCACCGGATGCTCGACGACAAGGGCCCCGAATGGGTGGCGGAGCTGGCGCGGGAGTTCCGCCAGAGCCT